>JASHVB010000877.1 GCA_030039695.1 Acetobacteraceae bacterium | reverse complement strand
CAAAGTGCGTGCGCTGCGATTCCGGCCGGTGCTTTACCAACCGCGCGCACATCATCGGCACCAGGGTCAACGAGACGATGGCGGAGATGACAATGGTGATCGACAAGGTGATGGCGAATTCATGGAACAGACGGCCGACCACGTCGCCCATGAACAATAGCGGAATCAGCACCGCGATCAGCGACACGGTCAGGCTGATAATCGTGAAGCCGATCTGCTCGCTGCCTTTCAACGCGGCGGTCATCGGCGAGTCGCCCGCCTCGACGAAGCGGGCAATGTTCTCGATCATGACGATGGCGTCATCGACCACGAAACCGGTGGCGATGGTCAGCGCCATCAGCGACAGATTGTCCAGGCTAAATCCAAGCAAATACATCAGCGCCAGCGTGCCAACCAGCGACAGCGGAACCGACAGGCTGGGGATCACGGTCGCCGGCAGGTTGCGCAAGAACAAGAAGATCACCAGCACTACCAGCGCGATAGCGAGGCCGAGCTCGAACTCCACGTCGGCGACCGAGGCGCGGATGGTCGTGGTGCGATCGGTCAACACGGCGACATCGATGGCCGCAGGCAATGTCGCGGTGAGCTTTGGCAGCAACGCCTTGATGTCGTCCACCACCTGAATGACGTTGGCGCCGGGCTGGCGCTGAATGTTCAGGATCACCGCCGGCGTGCGATTGGCCCAGGCAGCGAGCTGCGTGTTCTCCGGCCCGCTGACGACCGTGGCGACATCTCTCAGCCGTACCGGCGAGCCGTTACGGTAGGCGATCACGACGTTCAGGTACTCGCTCGCCTCAGTGATCTGATCGTTGGCGTTGATGGCCGACGCCTGCGCTGGCCCGTCGAAACTTCCCTTGGGAAGATTGGTGTTGGCATTGCCTAGCGTGGTGCGCAGATCGTCGATATTCAGACCGAAGCCGGCCAGTGCGGTCGGGTTCACTTGCACGCGCACCGAAGGTACCTGGCCACCACTGATGCTGACCAGGCCGACCCCGGGCTGCTGTGAGATCTTCTGCGCCAGCCTTGTGTTGGCTGCGTCTTCCACTTCGGTCAGCGGCAGCGTTTTCGACGTCAATGCGAGCGTCAAGATGGGGGCATCGGCCGGATTGACCTTGGCATAGATCGGCGGCGCCGGCAGGTCGGACGGTAGCAAGTTTCCCGCTGCGTTGATCGAAGCCTGCACTTCCTGTTCTGCGATATCCAGGCTCAGATCCAGGCTGAACTGCAGCGTGATCACTGATGCCCCGGCGGAGCTGGTCGAGAACATCTGATTGAGGCCGGGCATCTGGCCGAACTGCACTTCCAGCGGCGAGGTGACGGATGATGTCATCACCTCGGGACTCGCACCGGGATAGAAGGTCTGCACTTCGATGGTGGGGTATTCGACTTCCGGCAGGGCGGAGACCGGCAGGAACCGGTAAGCAACGACCCCGACCAGGACGATGGCAGCCATCAGCAGCGTGGTGGCCACCGGACGCAGGATGAACGGGCGTGAGGGGCTCATTCAGCCGCGGGCCCCGCAAGGTACGATCATTGCGGGCTCTGCGCAGCGGGCCGCGCGCGCCGCTGGCCGGTACGCGCCCTCTGGCCGGTCTGCGCACCGGCAGCGGTGCCCGCTGCCTGGTTCGGCGCCGGTACCGTCACCTTCACGCCTGCCGCCAACCGGTCGGTGCCGTCGGTTACCACACGCTGGCCAGGCTGCAGACCGGACAGTACCTGGTCGTAGCCGTTGTCGGTCGGCCCGAGCTTCACGGGCCGCACCGAAACCGTGTTGTTGGGGCCGATGACATAGACGAACGTGCCGGGCGCACCATGCTGCACTGCCGGCACCGGCACCCGGACCACATCCTTCAGCGTCTTCAACAGCAAACGGGCGTTGACGAACTCGTTCGGGTAGAGCCGCTCGTCCGGATTGTCGAAAATCGCGCGCATACTGAGAGTGCCGGTCGTCGTGTCGATCTGGTTGCTGAGCGGACCGAGCTTCCCTGTGGCCAACAGGTTCACGTTGGCCTGGTCATAGGCCGCGACGCTCAGTGTCGCACCGGATCGGATCTGCTGGATGATATCCGGCACGTCCTGCTGGGGCAGGGAAAACAACACCGAGATCGGCTGCATCTGCGTGATGACAACGATGCCGGTGGCGCTGGTGGTCTGAATGAAGTTGCCCTGATCGACCAACCGCAGGCCAACCTGGCCATCGATCGGCGAGGTGATATGGCAATAGATCAGATTCAGCTTGGCATTATCGACCGCCGCCTGGTCGCTCTTCACCGTGCCGGTGTATTGCTGCACGAGGAACCGCTGATCGGAAACCTGCTGCTGGGCGATGGAGTTTTTGCGTTCCAGCGTTTCGTATCGCAGCAGGTCGCTCTTTGCCTGCTCCAGCAGCCCCTGCTGCTGCACCAGCGCACCCTGGGCTTGTTCCAGCGCCACTTCATAGGGGCGAGGATCGATCTGCGCGAGGAAATCGTCCTTCTTGACGGTCTGGCCCTCCTTAAAGCCGACCTTGACGAGCTGGCCATTGATCTGCGTCTGCACCGTGACGGTGTCGAGCGACGTGACGGTGCCGAGCGCATTGAGGATGACGCGGATATCGCCCTTGCCGATCGTGGCGGCGCCTACCGGCTGCGGCGGTGTCTGCCCAAGCCGCGCATGACGGCCCGCGCCGCCCGCGGGTCCCGCGTGGTGCATCCACCAGTAGAGGCCGCCGATGGCGGCGAGCACCACAAGCGCCAGGATGATGCGGCCACGCAGACGCGAGCGAGGGACGACCGGAGTTTCGCGCAGCCGGGGCTCCTGCCGCGCTTCGGCTTCCTTCGGGTCAACTCGCTCATCCATGGGACGTCGTCATGCTTTGTCCGCCGTAGTTGGCGACACGGCCAACGCGCCTGGCCGGCCGATGGTGGGGATAAAGGGCGAGGCCTCGCCGCAGCAACCCCTGACAGCATCGGGTTACGGATTTCAGTGCTTCGTTACAATTCAGACATCGCGACAGCAATCACAATCCCGCCGTTTGACACTTACTCACAAGGGCGCGACCGCCGGAATGGCGTGATCGCGGGCTTCGCCCGGCGCCAGACGTTACACATACCACGCCACGTCGCTCGGCGCTGGCTCAGTGGGGTCGCAGCGTAGCCACTGGCCGTTTGTGGTCCTTTCACCGGTGAGCGACAGGATAAAGCCCCAGTGGGTCACCACCAACGTGTCCGTCCAGTTGGGCAGCGAGGCCATTTCCGTCCGGAACAAGGCCGCGCGCGCGAAGATGGATTCTGCGGGCTCCTCGACGGGCGGCCACCAGACCTCCTCGATGGCGGAAAAATCATGCTGCGGCCATGTGCGCGCCAGCTTGCTGCGCGGCGTGCCGATATCGCACGCAAAAGCATAGCGCTCCCGCACGATCGGGTTGATCACAACCGGCACGCCGAGCGCGGCCGCCACGGGTGCGGCAGTCTGCAGCGCCCGCGTGTAAGGTGAGGCAATGATACGGGCGATCGGCAGATCGGCCAGTTCGCGCGCCGCACGGGCGGCTTGTTGGCGACCAAGCTCGGTGAGCGGCGCATCGATCACGCCGGGATCGCGGCGGGTTGCGCCGAAATGCAGGTTGAATTCGCTCTGGCCGTGTCGAAGTAGGATCATGCCACCGCATAACCGACCCGACGGGCGCGTCGCAACCATGGCTGAAAAGAGGGATTTGTTTGTCTATCAGCCAAACCGCGCCTATCTGTAGCTCCGTAAGGAGACCCGCTCATGGGTGGCAGCACCGGCTTTCCCGTTGACCTGATCTTGTTTGGGATGATCGCTGCGTTCCTCGTGCTTCGGCTGCGCAGCATCCTGGGGCGGCGGACCGGGTTCGAACGTCCGCCACAACCGCAGCCGCTGCGGCCAGGCCCGGCACCAGCCACACAGGGGCCGGTGATCGAGGGAAGTGCCGAGCCGCTCACGCCGCCAGCCAACCGCGTGGTGCCTGACCCGAACAGTGCGCTCGGGCAGACCCTGGCGCGGATTCACGCGGCCGACGCCAGCTTCGACCCCGCCCGGTTCTTGGACGGCGCAGAGAAGGCATTCCGCATCATCGTTGCCGCGTTCGCGAGCGGTGACCGGAGCGCGCTGCAAGCGTTGCTCTCGGAGGACACCAACCACGCGTTCGAGTCGGTCATGGCGGCGCGCGAAGCGGCCGGCCACACACAGGTGAGCGAGATCCGCGGCATGGAGAACATGGCGATCGAGGCGGCCGAGCTGCGCGGCACCGTCGCGTCGGTCACGGTACGGTTCGTCTCTGATCAGGTCAGCCTGACGCGTGACAAGACCGAGCATGTGGTGGCGGGGACGGACGCAGTGACGGAGATTACCGACCTCTGGACGTTCGAGCGGGATCTCGCGACCCGGGATCCGACGTGGCGTTTGGTGGCGGCGAGAAGTGCGTGACGTGAGCGCCGGGAGCTGAGGGCTCCCCAGCAGCCCAGCAGCAGCGCGATCAGGCGTGGGCCAAGACGGCGCCCTGGTGTCCCCGCTGGCGCGAGCCGGCCAGACGTCCGTGGACCACCGCGTGCCCACACAAACCGGCGCCTGACCGCCTGCGCTGCGCAAGCCCCAGCCTTTGGGCGTGGGGTCGAGCGGCGCCCTGTCGGCGCGTTGCAATTCCCTCTCTTGAATTAGATGGGAACGCTATATCTAATGGCGTGTGGCGTTCAAAAGCAACCGCAACGTCGTGTACTGCTGCGGGTACCATGTGGTGTTTTGTCCGAAATATCGGCCTAAGGTTCTGGTGCCACCCATTGATGCACGGTTTAAGGCGATAGCGCGAGCTGTGTGCTCGGCAGCACGGTCTGCGTTGATCGAAATGGAGGTTAATGGCGGATCATGTGCATTTGCTCCTGGAATGCGACCCGCAGTTCGGCATCAACCGACGGGCTTTGCCCTTCCTCACGTCCGTGAGGGCGTCAGAGTGGGTCGCGCGTCGAAGAGGGATGGCCAGATGGGCGAGGGATGCGTACCCCGATGCCACGCGGGCGAGGGCTGCGGAGAACCTGTCAAACGGCTCCCTCAGAACCCCCCGGCTTTTAGCCGTGGGGAGGTTCAGCACCGATAACCGATCGTTCTGCCTGGCAACCCCTCGCGGGTAACTGGCGCAATGGCGCTGCGATTGCGCAGGCTGCCAGGGCGCCTGACCAGCCTTGGCTGGCATGCTCGGCGCGCAAACGGCGCTGCCGGCCCTGGCCGCCCCGCCGTCGCCCGCGACGCCGCGCGCACCCGCTGGCGCGGTCGCATCCGTCACACCGAAGATGCCACCAACTTTGCCCGCAGCTCTCGCGCCGAGCGCACCTGCATCATCGCCAGCGCGGCGGCGCTCATGGCCGCGGTCACGACCAGATAAAAGCTCGGCGACAACGGATTGCCGGTCTGCGCGATCAGCCAGGTTGCGATGAACGGCGCGAAGCCGCCGAAGATCGTCACGGCCGTACTGAAACTCAACGACACGCCGATGGCGCGGGTGGCGACAGGGAATTGTTCACCCAGTAACGAGGGGAGCACGCCGCTGTAGCCCGCCTTGAGAAGTTGCAGCCAGGCGCAAACGAAAATGCACGCCCAAAGCGTGGGCCACGACGCCATTAGGAAGAAGCACGGCCACGACGTCAAAACGAACAGCCACGCGGTGACGACCATGATGCGCGGGCGGGCGATCTTGTCCGACCAATGGCCGAAGACAGGGGCACCCACCGCGAGCACGACGCCACCGATCAACGTCGCGATAAAACCGGTATAGGCCGGAAGGTGGAGGGTCTTTTCTCCGTAGGTTGGAATGTACAGCAGAATGTAGAACGAGCTGTTTGAAATGATCGAGGCGCCGATCGCGAGCACGACCGACAGTGGATGCCTGCTGAGGAGCTCGCGGACTCGCATCCCCTCGGGTTGTGGCGCTTCCAGGAACTCCGGCGTTTCTGCGAGCCGGGAGCGGATGTAGAGGCCAGCTGGGCCGACCAGCATGCCGAAAACATATGGTAGCCGCCATCCCCAGCTTAAGAGCTGATCGTGTGTCAGCAGCGTGTGCAGCGCGACGCCGAACAACGAGGCGATCGCCGTTATCAGACCGGCCACCGAGAACTGCCAACTGGCGGCGAACCCGCGGCGCTGCGGTCCGTGCTCCACGAGGAAGGCGACTGAGCTGCCGAACTCGCCGCCCACCGAAAACCCCTGCAGCAGTCGGGCCAGCGTGATCAGGATGGGTGCGGCGATGCCGATCGCCGCGTAGCCCGGGGTCAGCGCCATCAGCGTCGTGCCGAGCATCATCAGGCCGATAGACAGCGTCAGCCCTGACTTGCGCCCGTGCTTATCGGTAAAGGAGCCGACGAAGATCGCGCCCAGTGGGCGCACCAGATAAGCGAGACCGAACGCGCCGAACGTCACCAGGAGCGATACAGTCGGGTTTGCCGTGGGAAAGAAGACCTGGGAGATGGTGACCGCGAGGAAGCCGTAAATAACGAAGTCAAACCACTCCAGCACGTTGCCAATCGTGGCGGCGATCACGACGTGTCGCAGAGTCATTTTGCGCGGTACAGCCTCGCGTCCCGCGGCGCTGGTTGCCATCCCTGTGTCCTTTTTTATCTTCGTTTGTCTGTCGGACGTGCCGCATATGATCGCTCAACCGGCAAAATTGCAAGGCCGTGCACCAGCGGTTCGGATGTTCGGCCACCTTGTGTCATGCCGCAACCAGGGCGAACCGTCGGCGCGGTGGGCTGTCGGTATGGAAGCGCGTCAGCGCCGCCTCACCCGGTCAGCATCGACGCAATCAAATTTGCCAACTGCCCGGTCGCTCCGCTCATCGCGGCGACGAAGCCGCCAGTACCCGGCGCCGGCGGCATCACGCTCAGCCTGACGCTGCGGCTGGCGGCCGTCTCCCCGTTCCGCAGTACAGCGACCACCGCCGCGAGCACGACCGCGCCGGTACGGTCGGCATCGAATCGTTGTACGTTCACTTCCACCGACGCATCCGGGGCCGAGGAAATTGCACCGTTCTCCGGAAACACGACAGAGCCAGGCAGCCGTTGCAGCAACTCCTGCACCAGCACGCGACCCATCATCGAGTCCAGTGATTCGCCCCACCAGTCATTGCCCATCACATCCAAGCGAAAATCCTCGGTCGAACGAACGATCTCCGAACGATCGAGGTAACGCGGCAGGCTGATCGCGCGCACTTCAATGTGCCGCGGCGCGCCGGTGCGCGTCGGCCCCGGCACGACGGCCAGCGTGTACAGCGTCGGATTGGGCGACCTGCAGGCGGTCGGCGCAACCGCCAGCAGCCACAGCGCTTGCCGGCGCGAGAGCGCGCCCATCATCATCGTGACCCTACGCCAGGACGGCCGCGGATGAGCGCCTCGGGATGGCGGGTCAGCAGGTCCGCCAGAACCCGGAATGAGCGCGCGGTATCGGTCAGTTGCAGCAACAATCGGCGCATGTTGTCGTTGAACGTCGAGTTTCCGCCGTAGCCGGTCTGCACAGACGCGACCAAGGTGTTTACCCGCCGCACGGCACTGTCGAGTTGGTGCGCGATTGCTGGCAAGCGGTCCAGCAGCGGCCCGCTGGCTGTGTTCAGGTGCCTCGTTAGCGCCTGTGCGTTTGCCAGCGTCGCCTGCAGCGATTCGACCGATTCCCGCAGCTGTGCACTGTTCACCAAGCCGTTCATGCCGGTCAGCGTCTGGTTCAGATTGTCGCCGATCTGCTGGAACGGAATTGCCTGTAGCTTCGTCATCAGTGCTGCGGCGGCGCTGCCAATGTCCGTTGATCCGGTGTTCGACGCCGGCAGGACGAAAACGCCGTCCTGCACCTCCAGTGCGGCCGGGGAAGCGTGCGGATCGAATTCCAGCGCGAGTTCCTTCTGACCGGTGAGCACGCTGGTCGTGTCCAGCCGGACACGCAGTCCGCGCTTCACCAACTCGCTCAGGCTTGCCGCCAGGTCGCTCGCCGCCGGCATTTTCAGGTCGGCGATGCGTTCTGGCTCAACCTCGTAGCGCACGGCCACCACGACGGTGTCGGTGGGCTTGTCGTAGCGCAGCGTCACCCCATTCACTTCGCCGATCGGTATGCCGCGCAGCGTCACCGGCGCGTTCACCTGCAACCCAGACACCGAACCGGCGAAATAGCTAAGGAATGTGATCCGGTACGGGAATCCGGCCGCCTCCGCCTCCTGCTGGCTCTCGTACAAGGTGAAGACATGGTTCTGTCCCGCGACCGGTTGCCCGGGCTGCGCATTTGGCGTCTCGAACGCGATGCCGCCGAGCAGCAGCGCACGCAGCGATTCCAGCTTCAGCTCCAGGCCGTTGGCGCTGAGCTGCACGGTCGCGCCGGATGCGTTCCAGAACCGCGTCGAGTCGTGCACGTACTGATCGAACGGCGCGCGCACGAAGGCATGGATGGTCACGCTATTGGCCATGTGGGCAATATCCCAACCGAGAACCGCGCCCACCTCAAGACCGTGAAGAAACACCGGCGAGCCGAGGGCGATGTTGCCGAGCCGGGCCGTCTTCAACAGAAACGTGTGCCCGGGCACGTCGAAGGTCAGAACCGGCGGCGTCTCCAACCCGACGAAATGCCGTTCGCGTGTGCCCCCTGGACCCGATGGTTGCAACGCGATGTAGCTGCCCGAGACCAGAGTCTCCAGCCCGGTCAGTGCGCCGGCGAAAAACCGCGGCTTGACGATCCAGAATTGCGCCTTGTTGGTCAGCAGCGGCTCGGCTTCGCGGTTCATCCGCACGGTCACCACGACGCGTTGTAGGTCCCGGCTGAGACCGATGTGCTGTACCACCCCCATATCGACGTCCTTGGTGCGGACAGGCGATTGCCCGGCGACGAGGCCCGAGGCGCTTTCGAAGGTGATGGTGATGAGCGGGCCGCGCTCCGCCAGCGTGCGCCAGGCCAGCCACGCGCCGACCAGCGCGGTGACGATCGGGATGGCCCAGATCAGCGAGAGCCGACGCCGGCGGTCGAGCCGCGAGTGCGGGACGGCGGTCGGCGAGCGGTCGCTCATAACGCGGCCTTGTTTGCGCCGGCGGCGTCCCAGATCAACCGGGGGTCGAATGTACGCGCGGCGAGCATGGTCAGGATCACCACGGACACGAACGCGACCCCACCGATCCCCGGATGCACCGAGACGATCGAGCCGAACTGCAGCAGCGCCACGAGCAGCGACAGCATGAAGATGTCAATCATTGACCAACGGCCGATGCGGTCGATGACGCGGTAGAGCCTCGTGCGGTCGCGCCGGCGGCGTTGCGCCTGCACGTGGATGCCAGTCAGCAGGATCGCGAGGCCTACAATTTTCATCGCCGGAACGACGATGCTGGCGAAGAACACCAACGCCGCGAGTGGCCATTCGCCCACGTCGATCAAGTCGCGCACGCCACCCAAAATGGTGCTGGGAGAATCGCTGCCGAGCTGGATCACCGTTAGCACCGGATAAACATTAGCCGGGATGTACAGGATCAGCGCTGTGATCCCGAGCGCCCAGGTCCGTGCCACGCTGTCCTGTTTACGCGGGATCAGCACGAAGCTACAGCGCGGACAAAGCGCGCCCGGAACGGCGCGCACGACGAAGCCACACGTGTCGCACCCGAGGCGGCGGAGTTCCGCGCCCCGGGAGCCGCGATTGGCGCGCACCGCGCTGGTGATGGGGCGGCCGATCGCCTGCCATACGGCTTCCGAATCGAGTGTCGCGTCGGCCGCCACCATCGCCAGGATCAGGCCGCCGAGTGCGTACAAGGCGGGTCCGATTTGAATGTGCACCAGGCTGCCGAGCCGCACATAGGCGACGAACGCGCCAAGCATGTAGACCTCGACCATGGACCACGGCTGCACCCGTTCCACCCAGGCGAACAGCACACGGATCTTCGGCGAGCGGAGCTGCCGCTGGGCGGCGATCAGAACAATCGCGGTCGCGAACAGCCTTGCGAGGGGCGCCGCAAACGTCACCATCAGCACGATCGCGGCGAGCTCCCAGCGTCCGTAGCTTTCCAACAGCGAGGGGCCGGTGAACAGGGAGGCAGTGCGGTACTGGCCGGCGTCGCTCACCGTCATCAGAGCCATGGTTGCGCCGATCGCCAGCAGCACGAGGGCGGTCAGACTGTAAGCGAGCGGTGTGCCGAACGGGTCGTGGCGGGTCTGGCGCAGTACGGCATCGCAGCGCTGGCAGACGGCGCGGGCGGCCGGCGGCATGGGGGGCAGCCGTTGCAGCAGGCCACAATCAGGGCACTCGCGCAGCCGGGCGGGGCTGAGCGGAACCGGTCGAGCAATCGGCGTGGCGGCAAGGGCCATGGTGCTGGCTCGGTGGCTGGGCGGTTCGCGCGGTGGCAGCCGAGTATCTGGCTCCGGCCCCGAGGTCCAGTGAGGCGGTGGTCATTCAACGGCCAGCTGCATGTTCAGAAGGTCGGTGACCAGCATGCAGCCTGGCGCGTGGGTGATGCAGAATTCCGGCCGGGCGGCGGCGATCGCGGCCTGCGGGGTCACGCCGCAGGCCCAGAACACGGGAATCTCGTCGGGATGGATCGGCACCGGGTCGCCATAATCCGGGACCTCGAGGTTGGCGATCCCGAGCTGTTCCGGCGAGCCGACCTGCACAGGTGCGCCATGAACGCGCGGGAACCGCGCGGTTATATGTTCCGCCCGGCGCGCATCGTCCGGCGTCATCGGCCGCATCGACACCACGAGCGGTCCCTGGAAGACACCGGCCGGCACGCATGGTCGCGAGGTGCGGTACATCGATACGTTCCGGCCGAGCGTGATGTGTCGCAGCTCGATGCCCGCAGCGGCCAGGGCAGCTTCGAAGGAGAACGAGCATCCGATGGCGAAGCTCACGAGGTCATCACGCCAGAGGCGCGTGATGTCGGTCGGCTGCTCGACCAGCTCGCCGTCGCGCCAAATGCG
>JASHVB010000110.1 GCA_030039695.1 Acetobacteraceae bacterium | reverse complement strand
GAAGGAACGCAGCTCACCGCGGTTCAGGGAGAAGGAATGCACGCCAACCAACGCCTCATTGCGTGCCGGCTGTGGTTCAGGGACGTCGCGAATCTCGACCGGGGCGGGGCCTTTGGGGGTATTGACCAGAGCGAGCATGTGCTTGTCTCCGTTTCGTGTGGAGTGATGGGAGAGACGTCGGTGTGGCGCGGTTGGCGCCTCACCCCGCCCTCTCCCGCAAACGGGAGAGGGGTAGCGTATGGCGCAGATGACCGGTGGGGAAGCGATCGTCGATGGGCTGTTGCGGCACGGGATCGATACCGTGTTCGGCCTGCCGGGCGTGCAAGTCTACGGCTTGTTCGACGCGTTTGCGCGTGCATCGAATCGGTTGCGGCTGATCAACGCGCGGCATGAGCAAACCACGGCCTACATGGCGCTGGGTTATGCCTACGCGACCGGCAGGCCGGCGGCATACTCCGTCGTGCCTGGTCCGGGGGTGCTGAACACGACCGCGGCGCTCGCCACAGCCTGGGGATTGAATGCGCCGGTGCTCTGTCTGACCGGACAGGTGCCCAGCCCGCTGATCGGCCGGCTGCGAGGCTCATTGCATGAACTGCCGGACCAATTAGCGACGCTGCGCAGCCTGCTGAAATGGGCCGAGCGTATTGAACACCCGTCGCAGGCACCGTATCTCGTCGCGCGTGCGTTCCAGGAGATGCTGTCCGGCCGGCGTAGTCCCGTCGCGCTGGAAATGCCATGGGACCAGTTCTCCGCCGCGGCGGAAGTTTTACCGCACGATCCACTGCCGCTGCCGGCGGCGCCGGTGCCAGATCCAGCGCAGATTGCCGCGGTCGCGAAGCTGGTCGACGGCGCGACGGCACCAATGATCTGGGTCGGCGGCGGCGCGCAGCACGCATCGGCTGAAATCCTGGCTCTGGCCGAACGCATCGGCGCGCCGGTCGTTTCGTTCCGCACGGGACGCGGCATCGTCGATGACCGGCATCCGCTCGGGCTGACCATTCCGGCCGGATATCTGTTGTGGAAACAGACCGACCTTCTGCTGGCATTCGGAACCCGCCTCGAAGTACCGACGCTGCGGTGGGGCGCTCTGCCGCCCGGCCTGAAGCTGGCTCGCGTTGACATCGACCCCGCCGAGATGCGGCGGCTGCGCGTCGATGTCGGCATCGTCGCCGACAGCGCCGATGCGGCGGCCGCACTGGGCGCCGCCGTCACGCCGCGCGAGGACGCCGCACGTGCCGCCGCCATCGCTCAGGCCAAGGCGGACGCCGCGCGCAACATCCGCAAGGTGCAGCCGCAGATGTCGTTCCTCGATGCGATCCGCGACGCGCTGCCGGAAGACGGCATCCTGTGCGATGAAATGACGCAGGTCGGCTACGTCTCGTGGTTTGGCTTCCCGATCCACCGGCCGCGCTCGCTGATCACGTCGGGCTTTTCGGGTACCCTCGGCGCCGGCTTCCCGATGGCGCTCGGCGTGAAGGTGGCCCATCCGGACAAGCCAGTCGTCGCAGTCACTGGCGATGGCGGCTTCATGTTCGGCAGCTCGGAACTGGCAACCGCGGTGCAGCACGGCATCAACCTGGTGACCGTGCTGTTCAACAACTCATCGTATGGCAATGTCCTGCGCGACCAGCATCGCTTGTTCGAAGGACGCGACTCCGGCTCGCGCCTGCGCAATCCGGATTTCCAGACCTATGCGAAGAGCTTCGGCGTGCCGTCATGGCGTGTGACGGAAGCCGACGGGCTGCGCGCCACGTTGCGGCAGGCGCTGGCGGCGAATTCGCCGGCGCTGATCGAAGTGATGACTGACATCACGCAGGAATATCAGCCCTGGGAGTTCATCGCGCCCGGTCGGGCCTGAACCGGCGGTCAGAAGGCAAATCACTCGCCCGCGCTTGACATCTATCATTCCTGCTCTCCACGATCCCCACCGAACCAAGCGGCCAATTGGCTGCAACAAAGCTGCCAACTGGCTGCAACAAAACGGAGGGGAACGTCGATGAGGCTTTCACGCCGACATGCCGTCGCAGGCGGTCTCGCCGCTGCCACCATCCTGCGGTGGCCGGCCAACGCGGCAGAGTTCAGCTACAAGCTGGGCTCTTCGAGCCCAATGGAGCATCCGGCGATGGCACACTCGGCCATCGCCGTGAAAAAGATCAAGGAAGAAACGAACGGCCGGTTGAACATCACGATCTATCCGAACAGTGTGCTGGGCGGCGACACGTCGATGATTTCCGAGACGATCTCCGGTGCGATGCAGATGTATGTGCTGCCAATCGACCTGCTGGCGCCGCGTGATCCGGAGTTCGGCATCTTTGGCGTCGGCTTCGCGTTTCCCGATTACGATCATGTCTGGGCTGCCGTTGATGGCGAGCTCGGCAATCTCCTGCGCGCCAAGGCCGAGAAGGTCGGGCTCTACTGCCTGCAAAAGTCGTTCGATCATGGCTATCGGCAGATCACCACGCGCACCAAGCCGATCGACGGCCCCGAGGATTTGCGGGGCTTCAAGATCCGCCTGCCGGTCGCCCCGCTGCTGATTGCGCTGTTCCGGCACCTCGGCGCATCGCCGACTGCGATCAATTTCAATGAAGTGTACAGCGCCTTGCAGACCGGTGTGGTGGACGGGCAGGAAAATCCGCTGGTGCTGATCGATACGGCCAAGCTGTACGAAGTCGAGAAATATTGCAGCATCACCAATCATGTGTGGGCCGGGTTCCACATGTCCTTCAATGTGGCGGCCTGGAACAGCCTGCCGCACGACGTGCAGGAAATCGTCACGCGTAACTTCGCCGAGCAAGCGGCTGCGGAACGCGCCGACTTCGTGAAGATGACTGAGACCGAAGAGCAGAATCTGACAAAGAAGGGTCTGACCTTCAACAAGCCTGATACAGCCCCGTTCCGCGAGGTGCTGCGCAAGAGCGGGTTCTATCCGGATATGAAGAAGACGACGGGCGCTCAGGCCTGGTCGCTCCTGGAGAAGTACGTCGGCGTCCTGGCATGACCGCCGAAACCCAACCGCTTGTCACGGCGGACGCAGCCAATTGGACCGGGCTGCGCCGCGCCGCCATGCTGCTGGACCGCGCTATCGGCCTCGCATGCGAGGCGATCGGTTCTGCACTGGTGCTCGTTGAGGTCGTCATCCTCTTCGCCGGGGTGGTGTCGCGCTACGTGTTCGACCGGCCGTTGTTCTGGACCGACGAACTGGCGAACGCCTTGTTTCTGTGGCTGGCGATGCTGGGCGTCGTCGTCGCGCTGCGAGCCAACGCGCATATGCGACTGACCACGCTGGTCGCCTGGCTGCCGCCGCTATGGGGCCGCCGGTGCTCCGCCATCGCCTCGCTGGTGGTGATCGCCTTCGTGCTGGAAATCCTGATGCCGGCGCGCGATTACCTCTCGCAGCAGAGTTTCGTCACGCTGATCTCGCTGCAGGTCTCCGACGCGTATCGCGTGGTTGCCATTCTGGTCGGCATGAGTCTCGCTGCAGTAATCGCGCTGCTGCGACTGTTGGAGACGACCACGCCGAAGTCGTTTGCGTTCGGCATCACGGTGGTCGGCGGCGTCGCTTGTGCTCTGTGGTTGCTGCAGCCCGTGCTGATAGCGATGGGTTTCGGCAGCTTGGTGTTGTTCTTTGTCGTGCTCGTCGCCGCTTGCGTCGGCATCGGCGTGCCGATCGCGTTCACCTTCGGTATTGCCACGCTGTCGTATCTCGGACTGACCAGCGATCTACCGCTCTCGATCGTGGTCAACCGGATGGACGAGGGCATTTCCAACCTGCTGCTGCTGTCGGTGCCGATGTTCGTGTTCCTCGGGTTGCTGATGGACATGACCGGGATCGCGCGGGTGATGGTGAACTTCCTTGCGGCGCTCGTCGGCCATGTGCGCGGTGGATTGCAGTACGTGTTGCTTGGCGCGATGTACCTGGTGTCCGGCATATCCGGTTCGAAAGCAGCCGACATGGCCGCGGTCGCACCCGTACTGTTCCCCGAAATGCGGCGCCGCGGCGCGCATCCGGGTGAACTGGCATCTCTGCTCGCGGCGTCCAGCGCCATGTCGGAAACGATCCCACCCAGCCTGGTACTGATTACCATCGGCTCGGTCACCAACGTTTCCATTGCGGCACTGTTCACCGGCGGTTTGCTGCCGGCTGCCGTAGCGGCGCTGAGTCTTGTCGCGGTGTGCTGGTACCGGTCGCACCGCACCGATACGGGCGGCGGGGCGCGCGCGCCGGCATCGCAGATGCTGCGCAGTTTTGTCATCGCCATTCCCGGACTGACCTTGCCGTTCGTCATCCGATACGCGGTGATCAACGGCGTTGCCACCGCCACCGAAGTCTCAACCGTCGGGGTTGTCTATACGGCATTCCTCGGTCTGTTGGTGTACCGCGAATTTCCCTGGCGCCGCATCTATCCAATTCTGGTGGACACGGTGTCGCTGACCGGCGCGGTGATGCTGATCATCGGCACCGCGACGGGTATGGCATGGGCGCTGACGCAGTCCGGATTTTCGCAATGGCTGGTTGCGACGATGGCGTCAGTGCCAGGTGGCAAGGGCGGGTTCCTCGCGATCAGCATTGTCGTGTTCATCGTCCTCGGCAGCGTGCTGGAGGGCATTCCGGCGATCGTATTGTTCGGTCCGCTGTTGTTCCCGGTCGCACGGGCCATCGGCGTGCACGAAGTGCACTACGCGATCATCGTCATCCTGGCGATGGGCATCGGCTTATTTTCTCCGCCATTCGGCGTGGGATTCTATGGTGCGTGCGCGATCGGACGTATCAATCCGGACGATGCGCTTTGGCGCATCTGGCCGTACATCGCGGCACTGGTCGTGGCGCTGATCTTGGTGGCGGCCTTTCCGTGGCTGTCGATCGGATTCTTATCACGTTGACGCGCTGTCGCTGCGTCGTCGTGCACGCCCGTTAAGATATTCAATCCGCGCATTGTCATCCCGGAACGAGCAGGGATCCATATGGTGCCGGTCCCGGCTTTCGTCGGGATGACGATGGCAGGTTGTTTCTCCCCCGCGCCTCGACCGTCACGACCAGTGTCGCGTTGACCCTATTTCTGCAACATGGAATCGAGGAAAATGGCCATTCTCGGTGGGCGGAAAAATGCGGGCACTGACGCTCATTCTGCGACACACCAGGCGGCATTTTAACCCTTATGTGCGACAAACTGCTTTTTGTGTCTCATCAAAGCCTTGGTCGCCTCAGATGCCATCCGCAGTCAGGTCATACCATGAACTCACTGAGATAATCGAAGGTTAAGCAGTGTGCAGCACGACGCCCTCCGGGACTTTGCCGGTGGTAACGAGCCGCCATGGGGGGCGGCCGGCTGCGGATCGAACTTAAGCCGCAAGACGCCCACCTCGCTTGCGACACATCGGCGGCTCCGATAGCCACCGCGGTCAGCCCGCCAGACGCCGGGCGAAACGCACGATCCGGGTCGCTGCCGCGTCCAGCCGGTCCTCCGGGACGGTCAGCGACACGCGAAGCTGGCCAGCAGCGCTCGCGCCGAAACCGTCGCAGGGCAGAATCGCTACATGTTCCTGCTGCAGCAGCGAATGCGCAAAGCCGCTCGCGCTCATCCCAGTACCGCGAATGTCCAACAGTACGAACATCCCACCCTCGGGTGCCATGACGCGGCAGCGCGGCGCTTCTGCGAGACGGCCGGAGAGAAACGATGCACGGTCGCGATAGGCCTCATGGATCGCCGCCGCCTCTGGCAACTCATGCAGCAGCGCAACCAGCGCACCGTCCTGGATGAACGGGGGCCCTCCGTACAGCATGCAAACTAGCAAATGGAACAAGTGCCCGGTCATCGCGCTGGGCGCGATGACCCAGCCCAGGCGGAAGCCCGACATGGCGTGCGACTTCGACAGGCTTGACACGACGATAGTGCGCTCGGCCATGTCCGGCAGCGACCAGGCACTG
>JASHVB010000876.1 GCA_030039695.1 Acetobacteraceae bacterium | reverse complement strand
TTGCGGCGGCGTTTCCGCACGCGTGCGCAGCCCGCCGGGCAGCGGCAGGTTCCACCACTGCGGCAGGTCGATGGCACGCACGATGACGCCGGCCCGTCCGCCCGGACGCAGTACGCGGCAGAGTTCGTGCAAGGCACGATCGGCATCGCACTCCTCGAACACCGTGACAGTGAACGCGCAATCAAACGACGCGTCGGTGAACGGCAGCGCCTCGGCATTGGCAAGACGGAATTCGATCGCGGCGTCCGCCGTCAGCGCCGCGGCTTCGCGCTGCAGGAACGGGTTTACGTCAGCCGCGACGATCGGATTGGCAGGAAACCGCCGCGCGATCATGCGGTCCAGTGCGCCGGAGCCGCTCCCTACATCGAGGATCCTCTCGCCAGGCTGCGGCGCCATCATGTCAACCAGCGCGCCGACCATGGCGCGGTAGCTGGGAGCGCGGGCGCGGTCCTCCAGTGCCGCGATGCCGCCTATGTGCGGACCGCCCAGCGTGACGAGGGTGAAGTGTTGCGAAAGCCACGGATATGCCGCCTGCCACTGCGAAGGAGCGAGAAAGAACGGGAACAGCAGGAGTGCCGGACCATCGCCTTGCAGGCGCCAGGAGATGCCGCCGACCACGCCTTCGGACGCCGCGACGCGCGGTGTATCGGCGTCGTAGCCGCGGAGGAACTCGATCATGCGAGCGGCGATTTCCTCGCCACGATCGGCAACGACATCCGCCCAGCCGGGCGCTTCATAATTGCGGAGCAGGTGACGTTGCGCTCCTGGCAGTCGCGGCGCCGCACGCGCGGTCACGTCAGCGGTGAGGCCGTGTTCCGCGGCGATCATCAGCAGGCGTGGCGCGAGGGAAGCAAACGGCGCGGGATCGAGGCGCGACGGCACGCACAGCACGAGGCCGCCGATCCGATCCGCCGACGAGCCGGCAAACGCCGCAAGATCGCCCGGCATCTGCGTCGCGACATGCGCGCGCCGCAGACCGAGGTGGTCCCACAAGGCCGCCAGACGTTCGGGAAGGCTCGGGTCATGGGTCATCGCGAAGAGCGTAAGCGAGGGCGGACGAATAGAACACCTCTCCAGCGCCGCGCACGGTCGAGGCCAATGTGCGCAGCACCGACGATGAGGGATCCGCGCGGCAGCAACTCTGTGTTATTGGCCGGTCACCCGAGAGTGCGCGCCGGCCGCTCCTGCTGTCGGGGCGAGGCGCTCTGGTCATCGCTGCATTCCTCATCGTGCCAGACGCTTGACAGCCCCCTGACCGCGCCGAAGCATCTCTGCATTCGGCCAAGGAAAACCACCCTGTTGCACGCCGCACCCGCATCGACACTTCCACCGCAAGACGCCGAGCTGCTCCAGCGCGCACGCGATCTCGTACCCATGTTGGCAGAACGCGAAGCCGCCACCGAAGCCGCGCGCGACGTGCCCGCCGAGACCATCGCCGCCTACCACGAAAGGGGCATGCTGCGAGCACTGCAGCCGCGGCGCTTTGGCGGGCTGCAACAGCCGTTCGGCGTGTTCTCCCGTATCGTCGAAACGCTCGCGGAAGGCTGCGCCGCCAGCGCCTGGGTCTATGCCGTGCTGGCAGAGCACCAATGGATCATTGCCTCGCTGCCGGAACAAGGACAGATCGACATCTGGGGCGACACGCCGAACGCCGTCGCGTCGTCATCGCTCGCACCGCGCGAAACCGCGAAGCGCACCGCGGGCGGGTGGCGTGTGTCGGGACGCTTCCCGTTCTCCAGCGGCTGTACGCACGCGCAATGGGCGATCATCGGCGCACGCTGCGAGGACGCCGCCGGCAACGCACCCACCCGCTATTTGCTGGTGCCAATGCGCGAGATCGAGATCGTCGACGATTGGCATGTGCTCGGCCTGCGCGGCACGGGCAGTCGCACGCTGATGCTGCGCGACGCGTTCGTGCCGGAGCACCGCAGCGTGTTGCTACGCGACCTGCTGGAGGGCACGCCGCCCGGCGTGCGCGTGCATCCGGATTACGACATCGTGCGTGCGCCGCGTGGCTATCTCGTGGTGTTCTCGTTGCCGCCGGTTGCATTCACCTTGGGCCGCCGCGCAATGGCTGTCGCCGCCGCCGCACTCAGCAGCCGCGTGTCGCGTGGCACGACGAAGCTGGCAGAGTCGGAGATCGTTCAGTTGAAGCTTGCTGACGCGTCCGCCGCAATCGATGTCGCGTCGCTGATGTTGGAGACGCTGCGTGAGCAGAGCCTCGCGGTGGTGGCATCGGGACGACCGATCAGAACCGAGGAAGTGCTGCGCAACCGCCGCGATCTCACCTTTGGCATGCAGCAAATCCGCACCGCCGTGCAGAGCCTGTTCGAGCTGTGCGGCGCGCGCACCACCTATGACAGCGACCGGCTGCAGCCGCTGCTGCGCGATATCATGACGATCGCGACGCACCAGGCGTTCAGCCCGCTGGCCACTCTGGTGCCGTACGGGCGGGTTTTGCTCGGGCTGCCGCCCGGTGCAGGCGAGACATGAACGACGTGGCACCGCTGCGCCCGCCAGCCCACCGCGTGCACCGTCTTATCGTTGCGGCAGCCTTTGCCGTGGGGTGTTGGCACGCGCGGTCAATGCTGCGGACTGCGTCGCTTCGCTCGGCATGACTGAGGCGGTAGCATGGGCCGCATGTCGGATGCTGAGCTGCCCGCCGAATTCGCTTTGATCGCGCGCCATTTCCGTCCGCTCGCCGGCCCGGATGCGCTAGGGCTTGGCGATGACGCAGCGTTGCTCGCACCGCCCCCGGGACGGGAGCTGGTGTTGACCGTCGATGCGATGATCGCCGGCGTGCATTTCCTGCCGGACGATCCGCCCGACCTCGTCGGCCGCAAGTTGCTACGGGTGAATCTGTCGGATCTTGCGGCCAAGGGCGCCGTGCCGATCGGCTATCTGCTGACGGTTGCCGCGGGCCGCGATACGCCGGATGCGTGGTTCGCCGGGTTCGCCGCCGGCCTGGCGCAGGATCAGGCCGAGTTCGGCGCAATGCTGCTGGGCGGCGACACGACATCCACGCCAGGACCGATCGCGTTGTCGCTCACGGCGATTGGCCACGTCGCACCGGGGACGATGGTGCACCGGATCGGTGCGCAGCCAGGCGACGGCATCTGGGTCACAGGCACGATCGGTGACGGAGCGCTCGGGCTGGCGGTGGCGCAGGGTCGGCTGGCCGATCCGAGCGGCTTTTTGCTGCAGCGGTACCACCTGCCGCAGCCGCGCGTGGGGTTTGCCATCGCGGGGATCGCGGCAGCTGGCATGGATGTGTCCGACGGGCTGGTGCAGGACCTCGGGCATATCTGCCGAGCTGGCAGCCTGACCGCCGAAATCGACGCCGCGCTGGTGCCATTATCCGAACCGGCTCGCATCGCCGGTCCCGACTGGCTACCCACCGTTCTCTCGGGTGGCGATGATTACGAACTGCTGTTGGCTGTGCCACCGGCACGCGAAGCCGCGCTGCGCCACGCTGCGCGGGGCGCCGGCATCGCCGTTACGCGCATCGGCGGCTTCCGCGCCGGTCCGGCACGCGTCACGGTGCGCGGCCCCGACGGACGGCCAATGGGTCTCTCCCGCGGCGGCTGGAGCCATTTCTGAGCTGCGTCGGGGAAACATCCGAAGCACCGAGCAGCGGGTGCGGTCGCGGTTCGCTGCACCGGCGGTTCACGAGCGGGTTCGCATCAACGTCCGCACGACCCGGGGCCCGGACCTTCACGCTATGCAATACCGCTCTGCCGGACGCGAGTTGGAGCCGCCTGGTCGCATGCAGCGATCATCGGTTGGCGTGGAAGCCGCGCGTTTCGATCAGCGCCAGGATCAGGTCATAGGGCAGCGCCGCCGCCTCGCGCAGCCACCACCACGTCCGCGTCGTCCAACGCGATCCAGCCGTCACCCAGGGCGGCCCCGCGGCGCGCGCCGGAACGCCAAACAGCCGCAACAGCAACACGCATCGCGGCAGGTGATAGGCGCTGCTGGCGGCGAACACCGGCGCGGCCAACCCCTGTGCCCGCAGCAGCTGCGCCACGGCGCGGGCCGAGGATAGCGTGTCCGTCCCGCTCTCCTCCAGCAGGATCCGTTCCGGCGCCATGCCACGCTCCACCAGCAGCCCACGCATGACCAACGCCTCCGACGGGCCGTTCCGCCCGACCCCGCCAGTCGGCAGGAACATGGGTGCGGCGAAGCGGACGCCGAAGGCCGCGGCGGCCTCCACCCGCCGGCGGAGCGCGGTGCTGGGCCGCCCGCCCGGGCGCACCGCCGCGCCGAAGATCACGATCACCGCGTCTACATGCTCCATGCCGTCCAACATAGGGATTGGATTGACGCGGCTCCGTGGCGCCCGCCACGATATGCGCACGCCTCGACCACCCCACCCCGTCGGGAACACGTTGGAAATCGTCCGAGAACTGCCGCTGGATCAGGTCCTGCTCGGCGACTGCGTGGCGCTGATGCGCATGCTGCCGCCCGCCTCGGTGCACTGCGTGTTTGCCGACCCGCCGTACAACCTGCAGCTCCGCGGCGAGCTGCGCCGGCCGGACGACAGCCTGGTCGACGGCGTGGATGAGGAGTGGGATCGCTTCAACGACTTCCCTACCTACGACGCTTTCACCCGCGACTGGCTTGCCGAGTGCCGCCGGCTGTTGCGCAAGGACGGCACACTGTGGGTGATCGGCGCCTACCACAACATCTTCCGCATCGGCGCCATCATGCAGGACCTGGGATTTTGGATCCTGAACGACGTGGTGTGGCGCAAGGCCAACCCGATGCCGAATTTCCGCGGCCACCGCTTCACCAACGCGCATGAGACGCTGATCTGGGCGGCGCGCCAGCGCGACTCGCGGCACCGCTTCAACTACCAGGCGATGAAGGCGCTGAACGACGACATTCAGATGCGCAGCGACTGGTTCCTGCCACTGTGTACGGGTGCGGAACGACTTCGCAACCAGCACGGCCTCAAGCTGCACCCAACGCAGAAACCCGAGGCGCTGCTGCACCGCGTGCTGCTGTCCTGCACCGTGCCGGGGGATATCGTGCTCGACCCTTTTCTCGGCACCGGCACGACCGGCGTGGTGGCGAAGCGGCTGCACCGGCATTTCATCGGCATGGAGCGGCATCCCGCGTACGCCGAGGCGGCGATCGGACGGATTAGGCGGACCAAACGCAGCCCCGCAGACGGCGTCGCGACAGCGCCGTCCAAGCGCGAGGCGCCGCGCGTGCCGTTCGGCAGCCTGGTGGAACGCGGGCTGCTGCCGGCGGGAACCAAGCTGCACGACCGCCAGCGGCGGGTGATGGCGGTGGTCGCGGCAGACGGCAGCGTCCTAGCGGCGGGGGTGCGTGGGTCGATCCACAAAGTGGGAGCGGCGGTGACCAACGCGCCGTCCTGCAATGGTTGGACGTTTTGGCATTTCGAACGTGATGGAAGGCTGGTGCCGCTGGACGTGCTGCGGGAGAGGACGGAGCAACCGGAAGGTTCGCAACCCGGATAGCAGCGCGCCAGCCGCTCGATGCCGCCGATCCGCGCGATTCGCTGCTCGCCCGTGAAGAATGAGAACACCAACGACGGTGCGGACTGCCAGCTGGGTCCGAACGTCTCTGCGCGGACAGATGCAAATGGACGCACAGCACGCAGATCCGCGCGCAACTTGCATGCCTGTCTGGCACCGGCCACGGTGCGGCACCAAGCTCTCCGGCCCCATCGGCGCGTTTCGCGCCCACATACCTCTATCCGCGTAGAACCGTTCAGGCCGAAGTACTACCTTGCCGCCAGCATGTCGCGCAGGCCGCGCAGCGCCAAGTAGTAGCCGGCGATGCCGAAGCCGGTGACCATGCCCTGGCTCACCTGCGCCGTGTCGGACACCGGGCCGCGCCGGACGGGGTTGGAGATGTGGATCTCCACCGTGGGGAACTTCACCTGGCTGATCGCGGCGGTCAACGCCGGATAACCGCGCGAGAAGCCGGCGGGGTTGAACAGAGCCGCATCGAAACCACGGTCGTTGGCGTCGTAGAGTCGGTTGACGACTTCGCCCTCGATGTTGGAGTGGAAGATCTCGATATCGATGCCGAGCTCCGAGGCGTAGGCTCGGATTTTCTCGTCGTAT
>JASHVB010000875.1 GCA_030039695.1 Acetobacteraceae bacterium | reverse complement strand
GCGAAACCAGCGAAGCAGATCTCGATCGGCAAGAACTCGGTGGGCGAGGAGTGCACGCAAACCGCCGGAGACACAACGTCAGCCGAGATCTATTGCGGCACCTGGCAGCAGCCGAGCGCGCGTGTGCATGCTGGCGGCCCCGCTGGCTCGGCAAATCTGGCACAGCTTGCCACGTCTAGTCCGTGGCGCGTCGGCCTCGACATGCGATTCCGTTGCGCCACACCAACGGCCACGACGATCGTGGGTAACAACCCGGCCGAGCTGATGCAGTGCACGCAACTGGTCGGCGGCTGGGGCCATGTCGCGATGGTCGCGTCGGTCAACGGCTCGATCTGGTACGCCGACGGCGTTCTGCCTGCGGCGGGGGTGATGGAACGCTCGATCGGCGTGCTGGCTGGCGTGATCAGCGCGGACTCAGCGCCCGTTAGCTCGGCGGCGGATGCGTTGCTCGCCAGCCGCCTCGCGGCACAGGCATTCAGCTCAGGTGATGTGGGTCAGTACGATGCGCTCATCTCGGCGGGCACGCGCGCGAACCTCGCGGATAATCCTGGCGCGGCTGAAGCCGCGTTTCGCGCTGCTCTGGCGATCCAGCAAAAGGCACTAGGCAAGAACAATCCAAACACGGCGACACCGCTGATGTCGCTTGCGCTGGAACTCTCTAACGAAGGCCGGTTCTCGGAGGCCGCGGCACTGTTCTCTGATGCAGAGAACCTGGTGACGAAGTCGGACGACCCCACCGCGCAGGCGCGGCTGCTGCACTATCGCGGCCTGGACGATATGAACCAGGGCAAACTCGAGGATTCGCTGAAGTTGCTGACCGCGGCGGACGCGCTGTACGCTGCCGGCGTGCCGGAAAGTGCGCTGAAGGCCAAGCCAATCCCTGCCGCGATCGACCGCTTCTCGCGCACCTCCGTCGGCATAAGCGAGCTGATGCCGAGCCAGGAGCTGTTGACAGATCCGCGCGCACAGAACGCGCTCTTGGGGTTGATCGAAGTGCGGCGCAACCGCGCCGTACTTCTGCGCGTACTGGGTCGTCCGCGCGAGGCGGACCAGATGCTGACCTCGGCGACCGATTTGGCGGAGGGCAACGGCCTGGCGCGACCGCTGCTGAATGCACGGCTGTACCGCACCAACGCGATGACCGCGGCGGCGCAGGGCAAGGCCGGCGAGGCACTGTCCGACCTCGAGCAATCGACCCAGGCGTTCGACCGCTCGCTGCCGGGATCGAAGCCGCTGGCCGAAACCTATCTCTTGCACGCACGCGAGCTGGCAGGCACCGGCCACATCGCGGACGCCCTGCCGCTATGCCGCGGCGCCGTGAAGACGCTGAGCAGTCTGAGGGCGGGCACGACGCCGGTTCTGATTGCGGCGTGCCTGGATGTCTATGCGCGCGAGGCCGAGGTACAGAAGGACAAGCAGCAGGAACTCCTGGCCGAGATGTTCACCGCCGCGCAACTGGCGCAGGGCAGCATCACCAGCCAGCAGATTGCCCAGGCGAGCGCGACGTTGGCGGAAAACGCGCACGATCCCAAGGTGGGTGACGCCATCCGCAAGGAGCGCGACCTGAAGGGCAAGCTGGATAATCTCTACAGCGAACGCGACGATCTGCAGCAATTGCAGAAGCAGGGCGCGACGACGCCGGAGCTGAGCGCGCATGCCTCGGCATTGGACAAACAGATCGAGGAGACCCAGGCGCAGTTGCAGGATGCGGAATCCGCGTTACAGGCGGCAGCGCCGAACTACGGACAGCTGGTGCAGGAAGTCGTCAGCGCTTCCGACGTGTTCAAGGCGCTGCATCCCAACGAGGCGTTTGCCTCGACCACGCTGTCGGACCGTGACGGCTGGGTGTTCTTGCTGCGCAACAACACAATTACGGTGTCGAAGATTTCCGCCGGCACCCCTGCGATCGCCGGTCTCGTGCACCAGATCCGCCAAGGGATCGAGATCACCACTGGGGGCCTTCCCACCTTCGACATCGCGGGTGCGCAGAAACTCTATCAGCTGACGCTGGGCGGTGTCGCACCGGCCCTGCGAGGGGCAAAGGGGCTGGTCGTGGCGCCGGCAGGACCACTGCTGTCGCTGCCATTCGAAGTACTGCTGACGGGGCCGGCGCAAGCGAGCGCTCTGGCCGATGCGCCGTGGCTGATGCGCCAGTTCACGATCGCCCACGTTCCGTCGCCGAGCAATTTTGTCAGCCTGCGCAAGATCGCCGGTGGGTCGAGGGCGACCCAGCCGTGGTTCGGCTTCGGTGACTTCCGCCCGGTGACGCTGGCGCAGGCACAGGCGAGTTTCCCCGGCGCCACATGCTCCGACAGTGCACAGTTGCTGAGCCAGCTGCCGCTGCTGCCCTATGCGACGAAGGAACTGGCCGCGGCGCGCGACATCCTTGGCGCGAATGCGGGCGACGAATTGGTCGGGCCGGCGTTCACCGCGCCGGCGGTGCTCAACACGTCGCTGAAGCAGTATAAGATCCTGCATTTCGCGACGCACGCTCTGCTGCCGACCGATCTGCACTGCCAGACCCAGCCGGCGATCGTCACCTCGGCGCCGGCCGGCGCGACGAACGCGGCGGGCGCGCTGCTTACGTCATCCGACGTGGTGAAGCTGAACCTCGATGCAGACCTGGTGATTTTGTCGGCATGCAACTCGGGCGGGCCGGGCGGCACGACGGCGGGCGAAAGCCTTTCCGGCTTGGCGCGCGCGTTCTTCTATGCCGGCGCGCGCGCACTGCTGGTGACGCACTGGTCGGTGAACGATCAGGTGGCGGCGTATCTCGTGGCGGATACGCTGCGGCGGATGCGGAGCAATCCGGCCTTGGGCGTGACCGGCGCGTTGCGCGACGCACAGCTTGCGATGCTGGCCGAGGCGGGCAAGGCGTTGCCGGCAGAGATCGCGCATCCGTTCTTCTGGGCACCGTTCGCGGTGATCGGCGAAGGCGGCGAGAGAGTGGTGACGGCTCAGGCGGCGACGGGCACGCAACTGGCCGCGCGGTAGGCAGCCAGGCCGCGACCGCTACGCAATGCAGCGCCGAGGATGGTGCTGGAGCGGCATGCGGTTGACGTGCATCACGGGGGACGGTGGGTGTCGCGGGGATGATGCTGTCTTGCCACAAGTTGGCATCAGACGTGCGCCTCGCGGGTGATGTACCCTGCTGACACCCTGCACCGTCTCGATGAGTAATTCTGGTCCATTTCTCAGTCTCTGCGAATTCCGCCGGCGTACTTCAGAGATGGAGCGCACCGGAGAGATGGTACCGAGTGGCGTAACCGATGCCGCCTCGCCGCCTCAGGACGCACCGCTTGAGCCGGCCGCCGCCAGGGTTTTCCGAGAGTGCGAAGACGCAGAGCCTGAAAGCGATGGCAACCGCGCGCTCAGCGCCGGCCTTCCCGTAGCCATATCGATCGATTGACATAACATATCGATCGATATAGGAGCGGCGTCCCATGCTCCACGACAGCGACCGAGTCCCCGCCCGCTTCCGCTCCGCGGCCCAGCCCCGCGGTGAGGAGACCCGCGAGCGCATCCTCCGCGCCGCGCTCCGCGTTTTCGCCGCCGAGGGTTACGACGGCGCCAGCACGCGCGCTCTGGCTCACGCAGCCGGCGTCAATCTGCCTGCGATCCAGTACTACTTCGGCAACAAGGAAGGCCTGTACCGGGCAGTCATCGATCACATCAGCGAAACGGTGGAAGACCGTATCGCGCCGGTGACGCAGCAGATCGGCGAAGCGGTCTCCGCGGGCGCAACATCCCGCCGCCGCCTGCTCGAATTGCTGTGCCGGATGATGGATGCGTTCGTTACCCTGGTCACCGACCAGACCAGCCCCGACTGGGAAAGCCGTGCCCTGTTCTTCGCACGCGCGGAGATCGAACCGCAGATCGCGCTCGAAGCCTTGCATCGCCGTGTGCTGCGGCAGGTTGTAGAACCATGTGCGCTGCTGATCGGCATGCTCACCGGGCAGCCGTCCGATGCAGCGCAAACGCTCCTGCGCACGGTCGCATTGATCGGGCAGGTATCCGTGTTCTGCAACCGCAAGGCGCACCAGGTGCTGGACTGGCAGGAACTTGATGAAACGCGCGTCCGCGCCATCCAGGCAGTGGTGCGCGAGCACACGCGGGCAATTTTCCGCAAGGTCAATGGCGCCGCGCCATGACCCGCGTTGCTCCTGCTCTTGCTGTGGTGATGGCGCTGGGCGTCGGCGGCTGCGCCGTCGGGCCGAACTTCCATTCGCCCGCTGCGCCAAACGATGCAGGCTATTACCCCGGTGCATTGCCGGTGCGCACCGCATCGAGCACGGTGCTTGCGGGGCAAGCGCAGTTCTTTCGGCCCGGCGTCGATCTGACCGGGCAATGGTGGACCTTGTTCCATTCCGAGCCACTCGACCGGATGATCGACGACGCGCTGCGCGCCAATCCGGATCTCGCGGCGGCACAGGCGGCGCTGCGAGAGGCGAACGAGAACGTCTATGCCGGGCAAGGCGCACTGTTCCCCAGTGCCAACGTCAGTTTTCAACCGGAACGCACGCGGATTTCCGGTGCCGAGTTTGGTGAGCCGCAGTTGAGTGAGACGTTCAGCCTCGTCACTGCCAGCGTGAACGTATCCTACGCGCCGGACGTATTTGGCGGTGTGCGGCGGCAGATCGAATCGCTGGCGGCGCAGGCGGATTATCAGCGCTTCCAGCTCGAGGCGACGTATCTGACGCTGACTTCGAATCTGGTCGTGGCGGCGGTGCAGGAGGCGTCGCTGCGCGGACAGATCCAGGCGACACATGACATCATCCAGGTGCAGACCGAACAGCTTGGCGTGGTGGAGCGCCAGTTCGAACTGGGCGGTGCGGCAAAATCCGATGTACTGTCACAGCAGGCGACGCTGACCGCGACCGAGGCGACATTGCCGCCTTTGCAAAAGCAACTGGCGCAGACACGCGACCAGCTTGCCGCGTTGCTCGGTCGCTTCCCCAATCAGCAGCCTGCGGCGCAGTTCCAGCTCACGAGCCTGCGTTTGCCGACCGACCTGCCGGTTAGTCTGCCGTCGCAGCTTGTGGCGCAGCGGCCTGACATTCGCGCCGCCGAGGCGACCCTGCACGCGGCGAGCGCCAATATCGGTGTCGCCATCGCCAACGAGCTGCCGCAGTTCACCATCACAGGACAGTATGGCAGCGAAGCGCTCGGCTTCAGCAATCTGTTTACGCCCGCCTCCGCTATCTGGACCATTGCCGGTGGCATCACACAAACACTGTTCGACGCCGGGCAGTTGCTGCACAAGAAGCGCGCCGCGGTCGCGGCGTTCAATCAGGCGGCCGCGCAATACCGCAGCACGGTGATCAAGGGGTTCCAGAATGTCGCCGATTCGCTGCACGCGCTGCAGTCCGATGCCGACGCTCTGCGCGCCCAGGCGACCGCGGAACAAACCGCCGCGGCCAGCCTCGCTTTGGCTGAGGACCAATACCGACTGGGTGCGATCGCCTACCTGACGCTTGCCGATGCCCAGCGCACCTATCAGCAGGCGCGTATCAATCTCGTTCAAGCGCAAGCCAACCGGTTCGCCGATACCGCAGCATTGTTCCAGGCGTTGGGCGGCGGGTGGTGGCACCGCAACGACGTTTCGCCCAATGCCATCGGCACGCCGGACCGGTTCGGCATTTCACTCTCGGCCACGCAGTACTGACGGAGACCGCCACCATGGCCAAGCGCATGATCGTCATGCTGATCGCCGTCACTGTCGTGCTCGGCCTCGTGTTCGGGTTCCAGGCGTTCAAGGCGCACATCATCAAGAAAGTGATGGCCTCGCTGGCAAATCCGCCACAGACGGTATCAACGATCGTCGCAAATTACTCAGATTGGCAGCCGGCGGTAGGCGCGGTCGGCAGCTTGCGCGCGGTGAACGGCGCCGATCTGTCGCTGGAGGTGCCCGGCATCGTCACCCAGATCGACTTCAAATCGGGCGACGACGTGCAGGCAGGGCAAGTTCTGCTGCGACTGCGCGCCGACGACGACATCGCCAAGCTGCAAGCGTTGCAGGCCACTGCGGCGTTGGCGCAAATCAATTACGACCGCGACCGCAAGCAGTTCGCGGCCCGCGCGGTGAGCCGCGCGACCGTCGACAGCGACGCAGCGACATTGAAGAACGATCAGGCACAGGTGGCGGCGCAGCAGGCAATCGTCGATCAGAAGATTCTGCGCGCGCCATTTGCCGGCCATATCGGCATTCGTCAGGTCGACCTAGGACAATACCTTGCCGCGGGCACACAGGTGGTGACGCTGCAGGCGTTAGATCCGTTGTACGCGGATTTCTATCTGCCGCAGCAGGCACTGGCGCACCTGAAGGTGGGGCAGACCGTGACGGTGCAGGTGGATACCTATCCGGGCAAGAATTTCACAGGACAGATCAGCGCGATCAATCCTCAGGTGGATACCAGCTCGCGCAACGTGCAAATTCGCGCGACGCTGGCGAATCCGGACCACCGGCTGCTGCCGGGCATGTTCGCCACGCTGGACATCGACACGGGCGCGAAGCAGCGCTTGATCACGCTGCCGGAGACCGCCATTGCGTACAATCCGTACGGCGACACGGTCTATATCGTGGTTGACAAGGGCGGCAAGGACGCGATGGGCCAGCCAAACCTGATCGCGCAGCAGACCTTCGTCACGACCGGCGCCACACGCGGCGACCAGGTGGCGGTGCTGAAGGGCATCAAGGCGGGCGACGTCATCGTCTCCGCCGGGCAGATCAAGTTGCACAACGACATTCCCGTGCTGATCAACAACAGCGTACAGCCGTTGGACAATTCGCATCCCAAGGTGCCGAACGAGTGAGGGCCACGCGATGAAGTTCACCGACATCTTCATCCGCCGCCCGGTCCTGGCGTCGGTGGTGAGCCTGATGATCCTGGTGCTTGGATTGCGGTCACTGCAATCGCTGCCGGTGCTTCAGTATCCGCGCACCGAGAATGCCGTGATCACCATCACCACCACGATGTATGGGGCCGATCCGGCGGTGGTGGCGGGTTTCATCACGACGCCGCTGGAAAATGCAATCGCTCAGGCGAACGGCATCGACTACATGACATCAAACAGCCAGAGCGGCGTCAGCACGATTCAGGTCAATTTGCGATTGAATTATGATCCCAATAAGGCGCTTACCGAGGTTACGTCGAAGATCAGCTCAGTATTGAACCAGCTGCCGGCCGGTTCGCAGCAGCCGATTTTGTCGCTGACCGTCGGTCAGACGATCGACGCGATGTATCTCGGGTTCTACAGCGACGTCATGGCCCCGAACCAGGTGACCGACTATCTGGTGCGCGCAGTGCAGCCGAAGCTGCAGGCGGTGCCTGGTGTGCAGACAGCGGAAATTCTGGGCGCGAAGAATTATGCGCTGCGGGCATGGCTCGATCCACAGAAGCTGGCGGCCTATGGGCTGACCGCGACCGACATTGCCCAGGCGCTGTCGCAGAACAACTACATTTCCGGGCTTGGCACCACCAAGGGGCAGATGGTGCAGGTCAACCTGTCGGCGTCGACGGACCTTCATTCGCTCAGCCAGTTCCGCGACCTGCATATCAAGCAGGTGAACGGCGCGATCATCCGGCTGAAGGATGTGGCGCACGTGTCGCTCGGATTCGACGACTATGAGTCGCAGGTGAGCTTCGACGGCAAGCCAGCGGTGTATATCGGCATCCAGGTGGCACCGGGCGCCAACCTGCTGGATGTGGTGAAGGGTGTACGTGACGTCTTTCCGTCGATCCAGGCGCAGATGCCGCACGGGTTGACCGGATACATCGTCTATGACTCGACCAAATTCGTGGACAGCTCGATCCATGAAGTGATCTCAACACTGATCCAGGCAGTGCTGATCGTCACACTCGTGGTGTTCATGTTTCTGGGCTCGCCACGCTCGGTGTTGATTCCGGTCATCGCGATCCCGCTGTCGCTGATCGGCACGCTCACGATGATGCTGGTGTTCGGCTTCTCCATCAATCTGCTGACCCTTCTCGCCCTGGTGCTGGCGATCGGGTTGGTGGTGGATGACGCAATCATCGTGGTCGAGAACGTCAACCGCCACCTGGAAGAAGGGGTGCGGCCGATACCCGCCGCCATCATGGCAGCGCGCGAACTCGGCGGACCCATCATCGCGATGACCGTGGTGCTGGTCGCCGTCTACATTCCAATCGGCTTCCAGGGCGGTCTCACCGGCGCATTGTTCACCGAGTTTGCCTTTACGCTGGTCGGTACAGTCACCGTGTCGGCGATCATCGCGCTGACCCTGTCGCCGATGATGTGCTCGCGGTTCCTGCGGCCGCATACCTCGGACCGCAGCGGCTGGGAGGCGCGGCTGGTTGATTTCGTCGATCGCCGCTTCAGTTCGATTCACCGATTCTACGAGCGCTTGCTGCACAACAGCCTGAACTACCGGCCGGTGACCTACGTGTTTGCCATGATCATACTGGGCAGCATTTTCTTCCTCTACACCAGCGCGACCAGCGAACTGGCACCGCAGGAAGACCAAGGCGTGATCATCGCCTCGT
>JASHVB010000874.1 GCA_030039695.1 Acetobacteraceae bacterium | reverse complement strand
GGCGTAGCTTCGGCTTCGGGACGCTTGCGAACTTTCTGCTGGGATTCGCGCTCTATGGCTCCGCCTATCTGCTGCCGCAGTACTTGGCGGTATCGCAGGGCTTTGATGCGCAGCAGAGCGGCGAAGTCATGGCCTGGACCGGTATTCCCCAGTTGTTCATCATCCCACTGGTGCCGTTCTTGATGGGCAAATTCGATGCGCGCCGCCTCGTCGTGATCGGTCTGCTGATATTTGCCTCAAGCTGTTTTATGAACATTCATCTCGACGCGAATTACAGCGGCCCACAGCTATTCGTGCCTGACGTGGTGCGCGCCTTCGGCCAGGCCTTGGTGATGACGCCGCTCTCCGCCGTCGCGATGGTCGGAATCCAGCCCAGCGAGGCAGGCGCGGCCTCCGGTTTGTTCAACATGCTGCGCAATCTCGGCGGCGCGGTGGGTACCGCGGCCATCGAAACCTTCGTCACCAAGCGAGAGCAGTACCATTCCTTCGTCATCAATGCGCATGTCTCGATGTTGCAGCCGGCGACGGTCAGCCGCTTGGCGAGCTTGCGGCAGTACTTCATCGACCACGGCGTTCCAGATCCCGGTGAGGCCATGCATCGTGCCATCATCGCAATCGGGGAAACAATTCGCGCGCAGGCAACGCTGATGGCGTACGCCGATGCCTTCGCATTGCTTGGAGTCATGCTGGTGGCTGCCGTCCTGGCGGTTGCCTTGCTTCGCAAAGGCGCTGCCTCAGCGGCGGGGGCGCACTGACAACGGCATTCCCGCAATGAAGCCAGAGGAGACAGATCGGCCAGACTTCGAGCCACGCATAGTCAATGAAGGTGGATCGCGACAAGTGACCCGCCCGATCAGCCGATGGTAGTTCATCTGCGTCAATGCTTGAGGCCGTCAAAGAACGTCCGCGCCGGTCGCCGAAGCGTCATCGAAGTCAAGAAACCCCCGCCGATCAATCGGATTCCCGGCGAAAGCCGAGACGCAGCTGAGCAGACTAGAACACTAATCAGTTATGGATGAGCAAGATGGGCGTCCCTCAACCGATCGACAGTTACAAAACTCCACGACGCTACCCCCAGCGATTACCTCCGTTGCCCGAGCACTCACCTGTGGTAATGGCAACCAGATTTCTCGACGCTGCCTTACGAATTTGGGACGAAGATCAGGCACAGGCGAAATCGCAGATCAAGGTCGCGGCGGCGATGCTCCGCATTGATGCCGACGACCCGTCGATGCGGGAGAAGCCCACGCGGCGGGTCGCGCCTGGTCTCGTACCCTGGCAGGCCCGCAAGGTGCGTGAGTTCATCGACGAGTCACTGAATTCGAAGATTCGTCTGCAGGATTGCGCGGCCACGGTACGATTGAGCACAAGCCATTTCTCGCGCGCATTCAAGGCCACATTTGGTACGACGGTCCTCGATTACATTCATCGGCGTCGAGTCGAGCGGGCGCAACAATTGATGCTGATGTCGGAACAGCCGCTGGCCCAGATCGCACTTTCCTGCGGTTTCGCTGACCAGGCGCATTATTGCCGGGTATTCCGAACCATGGTGGGGCTGAGTCCCAACGCGTGGCGCCGTCAGAACATGGTAGAAGCACCCGGCGAACAGGCCATAAGAGGGTCGTGATGTCGTGATCCGTGTACCGGCTCGGCTCGGATGGCTTCGCGCATCGACCACCAGGCGCACGGGACCAGAATTCGCGCCGGTCAATCGGCAGAAACCTGGAGGCACGCGAACCGGCCCGGCGTTGCCGGTCTTCTGTTAGATCCCGACAGGCACGACCATCCGTCCGGCGTGCGCCGGCCGACATGGCTTCTCATCCCCGACAACGCCCGACGTTGCCTATTAGGGGCTGGTGGGCAAATCCGGCGACCGCAGCGCTTGGCGGTTGGAGGAACACCGGAACGGGGTCGATGGGCGGGCTTCCGCTGATCGGCCCCCGCTGAACCTTACCGGCAAGCTTTGTTTTCGTCCCGGCGCTGCGCTCAGCGGTATCCGGCAACTCTTATCGGCAATCAGGTGGTCTGGCCCTCTCGACGGGAGATGGCCGCAGCTCCGACGTGGTGACGCGTGGTTCGGGCTGGCGTCGCTTTCTCAGCGTCGTTTGCGGGCTCACGCGATCACCGGGTCGCACCCACGAGCCAGGGCGCCGGACCGCTGCCGGTGATGTCGTCGCCGTTTCGAGGACCTTGTCGCTCGCCCCGCCGGCGGATCGCCGGGTGGGCAGAAGGCAAGTGCGCAGCCAATTGACAGGGACAGGCAAAGAGGAGCCGGATGCGGTGGCCTCTTGCGCTACCGGCACGGCTTGGCGCGTGTCTGGGCAGCTTCAGAACGACGAACCCGCCCAATTTGTGCGCAAAGAGTACGTCGCTCGTTCGAGAACTTCGTAAGAACCCTAAAACACGGAGGACGCGATGCCCCACTTTATGGTACGTTGGCAGTTCACCGACGGCTCAGCCAAAGCACTGGTCACTAAGCCACATGATCGCACTGGTGCGGCGACGGCGCTGGTTGAAGGTTTCGGCGGTAAGTTGCATGGCTACTATATCGCCTTCGGCGAGTACGACGGTGTAGCGATCTGCGAATTTCCTGACAATACGGCAGCCGCCGCTTGCTCTATGTCCGCAGCGGCTACGGGAGCGTTTTCTCGGTTTGAAACGACGACGCTGCTCACCGCCAAGGAAGCCGAGGCGGCGATGAAGCAGGCCAACAAAACCAAATCCCAGTACAAGCCACCACACGCCTGACTTTAAGGGGGAAAGCTACGGCCAGCGGTCGCGCTGGCGCGACGGCTGGCACGGTGAACGCTCCGCATCGATCCGCTGCTCAGGCCTGATGACGCTGGCGTAGCTGTCGGTCTGGGCGATCGCCGGGACGCCCGCGCTGCGCCGGCCGCCGCCGAGGCGGCCTGGCGGTTTGCGCGTCAATGGCGCGTCAGGACGCGAGGGCGCTTGCGGCCACGGCCTCAGTCTCCACAGCTGTGGCGGACCGATGCGGCAGATCTTACGCAGCCGTCCTTCCTGGATCCGCGGGTCGTCCGCCGCGATGATCAGCAGCCGTGCCAGGCGAGCGATCTCGGGACCACGCTGCACGTTCAGCCGATCAGGGCACAGCCATCGGCGCCGAGCCAAGCGTTTGCCGGCAACCGCGATCAGCGGGCAGTCTCGCCACGAAGCTGGTCGAGTAACACGACGCCCGCACCGACGACCAGTCCGTGCGACACGTCGTCTCCACCGGCCGGGACGGGCACGTGGCGGCCGGTTACGGGCGCGGGCAATAGGGAACACGAAGAGCGGCGGGGGCGCCGGCCTGCTTAGCACTTTACCGGGATAGATGGCCGGGGGCTCTTGGCGGCATCGTAACGACCGCGACGATCACCGCGATCGGTCTGTTGCGGTGCCGGCCAGGCTCTGTGGGCGTTGCGGTCGCCCGACGCTGTTCGGATCGTTGACCTATCTCAATGCGCGGTCAAAGCAGGATGTGGCACGGCGGTTACTTGGGTCGGTTTACCGGCACCAACACGGAAGGGCCAGGCATGACCGACGCAATGCCGCGCACAGTGGCCATAGTCGATGACGACGAGGCCGTGCGTGACTCCCTGCAATTTCTGCTCGAAACATCGGGGCATGTCACCGAGGCCTTCGCGTCGGCCGCTGAGTTCCTCAAGTCGGAGATGCATCATCTGGCCTGCCTGATCCTTGATCACCATATGCCACACATGACGGGGCTGGAATTGCTCGAACGCTTGCGTGACGTCGGCATCGGCATACCAGTGCTGCTGATTACCGGATCACCGTCCCCAGCCATAGCTGCCCAAGCTGCTGCGCTCGGCGTCGAGCGAGTGCTGGAAAAGCCCCCGACGGAGCGGGACCTGCTGAACTTCGTCGCCGGCGCGATGCGCTAGCCGGGCCGATCAGACCAAGCAATACCAACCGCCTCGTTCGCTGACCGCTTCGGGCTTCCTGCCGATCCGCTTTCGGGCACCGAGTGCGAGTAGCGGATATTCGGCTTGTGCCTGGATGTGGCCGATCGCGGTATGGCGGCCTGCGGGTGAATCGCGGGTAAAAGTGAACACAGTATCTGGCTCGGTATTTTGGATGTCCCTGATGCCCTAGCGGACCGAAGCGGCGGCATTGGCTAGCGAGGCTGACAAACAGTGATTCGGCCGCTGGCCACGATCTCATCGCCGCGCGCGTGAACGCATTCGGATTTGCCTCGTCCGCGACAGTGCCGCACACGGGCGAGCGTGTATCCGGCATGGGCTGGGTTCGCATTGCTCACTGATTGGCCAGCTTCGTGAACCCGTCGGCGCTCCAGTCCTCGCTGCCAACGCCGTGGTGCACGAAGAACAGGCCATGGGGATCGTATGTCGCTTTGACCGCTCGTAGGCGCGGATAGTTGTCGCCCCAGAATGCGTGCTGCCAATCCTTCTCGAAGAAGTCGCTCTCCGACACGTATGACCCGGGATTCGGCACCAGCTTGCGCAGTTCCGCCGTCGCCTGCGCTATCGCGTTGGCGTCATGCCGGGCGCGGGCGAGATCGGGTGCATGGCCGGCAATCTCGGGATAAGCCGGCGGGCCGTTACCAGCGACGATCGCCAGTGCGAAGGCGTCGAGCATAGCGGGATTTGTTGCGGTATCGCGCGCCGCTGCCAGCACCTCGGCTGGGGCGCCGGCGAGGCCCTTGCTCGGTTGTAGTTCGATGCTCCAGTAACGGCTCGCCGCGAACAACGCATCCGCCAGGCGCCCCGCATGATCAGCTGCTAACAACGATGCCGGCAGCCAAGTCGACTGAAACCCATGCCAGAAGGCGCCGATGTCCCGGCCGTCGCCGACCCACCAATAATCCCCTGGCACCGCCTCGGGACGGTCGTCCGCAACGATCGCGTCTGGTGCATGCGCTCGAAAGAAGTTTGCGTTCCAAAAATCACGCGCCGGCAAGCTGGCAATCTTCGGCGGTTCCGCCAGGTGATAATCCTGAGGCGACGCGACAATCCAGTTTAGGAACGGCCGCCAAACCCTGCCGGCCACCAGCTTGTCCCACCCTGCGGCCGGCCATTCCAGAAACGGATGCCACTCTGCCTCGTCCGGCAGAGGGTCCAGCCCTTGCGAGATCATCGACACCGCCAGCGTGTTATCATGGCGGACCCGGAACGTGCCCTCCCAATGCGGGTTGAGTAGCCGGTCGCGGTAGAAATCGAAGAATTGCCCGATCAGGCGGCGATATGCTTCGTCCGATGTTGCCTTAACAGTGAGCTGCGCGCTGCCAAACGCCTCAGGAAGTTCATAGGTCTTCAGCACGAGGTTGGTGACTACGCCAAACGTCCCACCGCCCCCGCCCTTGATACCCCAAAATAGATCGGGGTCACGGTAGGCATTGGCGACGCGCACCCGGCCATCGGCGGTGACAATCTCGACTTCGAGCAATGAGCCTGCGGCGGTGCCGAAGTTCTTGGAAAAGTTGCCGAACCCGCCGCTCTGTACAAGGCCGGCGACACCGACCGTTGTGCAGCCGCCGCCGCGCACGAACCGCCCAGCCTTGCCAGTGACTGCTTCATAGACGTGGAGCCAGATCGCACCGGCGCCGACCTCGACGGCCGGATGCGGGGCCACACGGCCGGCGCAGCCTTGCGGTACAAAAGCGTCGCGGAGGACGATCCGGTTCATACGCCGCGTCCAGATCAACAGGGAATCGGGCGCGCAGGATGTCCCCTGGAAGCTGTGGCCGCCGCCCTTGATGACAAGCCGCAGATTGCGGTCGCGCGCGAAATTCACAGCGGCGACGACGTCCGCCGCGCTCTCGGCTGCGACCGCGTAGGTACTCGGTGCCGACATCCAGGCGTCGAGCCAGCCGGAGCTTTGCGCCGCGCCCGGCTGGTCGCCGACGTAAAACGGATTGCGTAGGTTTTTCAGCGTCTCGCGGCAGGCTGAACTATCAGCGTCGTCGCGGCACGCGGCGAGCGGCGATTGCACCTTGATCAGGCGACTGCCGACGGCTGAGTTGAGCTGCGCCCAGTCCGCCTCGCTCGGCCATGCCGGGTCGCCTGGCCGGACGCGGCGAAAGGACATGATCGTCGGCTTGCTTGCGGTTTTCGCCGTCGATTGCAGCGAAGATAGAGGGCTCGCGACCAGAGGGATCGTCGCTGCCTGCTTGAGTAATGTCCTCCTGTGCATTCGCAACACCCTGTGATCCGGGTGATCCGCG
>JASHVB010000873.1 GCA_030039695.1 Acetobacteraceae bacterium | reverse complement strand
CGCGCATCACGGGATGCTGGCCGCGGGGCAGCGCAGCTGCAATTACGGCGCGGTGCTGCCGTGGTGGGACATGATGTTCCGGACAGCGGATTTTTCGCGCGCGTATGTGCGTACGGGGGACCCGTCGGGGGATGAGGTGCTGCATACGGGGACGTATTGGCAGCAGCAATGGGCGGGCGTGAGACGGCTGGCAAGTGCTGTGGTCAGTTCGCCCCACGCGTTACGGCCGAACGGGCCGGTCCGCTGAGCGTTATTATTACGCCGCTATCCGCCTCGCACTAATATAGGCACACCCTCCTGCCGGGTACTGGACGCGCTCCGTCACGCCCGCCAAAATCCGCACCGGTATGCCGCAGCGCCGTCGGTTTCCGGCCCGGCGCTTTGTTGGTACCTGGGAAGGGAGCGCCTTATGGACCAGGACGACCTCGATACGCGCCTCGGCTTCGTGCCGGATTTCGACGCGCCGATCCCGTATATGCAGCGCACCCGCGATTATTATGGGGCGATCGGCTACACGGTACCGTACCGTTGGGCACACTACAACGACGCGCCGTTCACCCCGCTGTGTAAGCCGCTGCGAGAAGTGCGTGTTGCGATCGTCACCACCGCCGCGCCATATCAACCCGGCAAGGGCGAGCAGGGTCCCGGCGCACCGTACAACGGCGGGGCTAAATTCTATCAGGTCTATTCCGGCGACACATCGCGAGACCATGATTTGCGGATCTCGCATATCGGCTACGACCGCGTGCACACCACGGCCGAGGACAGCGGCACCTGGTTCCCGTTACCCGCACTGCGCCGCGCCGCGGCTGCAGGACGCATCGGTGCCGTCGCATCGCGCTTCCATGGCGCGCCGACCAACCGCAGCCATCGAGTAACGGTTGAGGCGGACGCGCCGGAAATCCTGCGCCGCGTGCGCGAGGACGCTGCGGATGCGGTGGTGCTGGTGCCGAACTGCCCGGTCTGTCATCAGACATGCAGCCTCGTCGCGCGGCATCTGGAGGCGAGTGGGATTGCCACCGTGGTCATGGGCTGCGCCAAAGACATCGTAGAGCATGCCGCAGTGCCGCGGTTCATGTTCTCGGACTTCCCGCTCGGCAACAGCGCTGGGAAACCGCACGATCCTGAGTCGCAGGACCAGACCCTGGAACTGGCGCTGCGCGTGCTGGAAGCCGCGCCCGGGCCGCGCACGACCATGCAATCGCCGTTGCACTGGGCCACAGACGCACGGTGGAAGCTGGATTATCTGAATCTGGAGCGAATCGGCGCAGACGAGCTCGCGCGACGTCGTGCCGAATTCGACCGGCAGAAGGAGATCGCACGCGACATCCGCGTGGGGAAGGCAGCGTGAGCGCGGGGTACGCCTTACTCGCGAAGCAGCGGAAGTCGGCGAGTAGCGCTTGGCGGGTGAGGTGCGGAACGCTCGCGCCTCATCCACGGGGCTTCTCGCTTCGCGCTCTGCCATTTCGCGGGCGAGGTTCTTGCAGATGATCCGCCCGTTTTTCGGCACGCGTGTTCTCGACTTCACCCAGGTGCTCGCCGGCCCCTACGGCTCCTATCAACTCGCCCTGCTCGGCGCCGACGTCATTAAGGTCGAACGCCGCGAGGGCGAGGACATGCGGCGCACGCCGCTCTCGCGCGAATGGGCGGAGCGGGGCATGGCGCCGTCGTGGCTCGCTATCAACGGCAACAAGCGAAGTCTCACGCTCGATCTGCAGAAGCCGGCGGCGAAGGACATCATCCGCCGCCTCGCGGCGACATCCGACGTGGTGATGGAGAATTTCCGGCCCGGCGTGATGGACCGGCTCGGCCTCGGCTACGCCGCGCTGTCGGCGGTGAACCCTCGGTTGGTCTACTGCGCGATTTCTGGCTTCGGCCAGACCGGGCCGTACCGCGACGAGGCAGGCTACGATGGAAAGATCCAGGCGCTGTCAGGCATCATGTCGCTGACCGGCCACAAGGAAATGGGACCGACGCGCGCCGGCTTCGCGGTATGCGACGTATTGTCCGGCATGACCGCAGCGTTCGCAGTATCGTCGGCGTTGTTCCAACGCAGTCATACCGGCCAGGGCCAGTTCATCGACGTATCGATGCTGGAGGCAAGCCTCGCGTTCCTCTCCACCCAGGTTGCAGACTTTACTGTCGCCGGCCACCGCCAGGAGCAATTCGGCAACCAGGCGATCAGCCGAAAGGTCACCGCCAATCTGTTCCGGGCAAAGAACAGCTATTTGCTGCTGGCGGTGAATAACGACAGGCAATACGAGGCGCTGATGCGTGCTATCGGCCGCGCCGAGGTGCTGGACGATCCCCGCTTCGCCGACTGGTTCCAGCGCAAGGAGAATGAAACAGCTTTGCGCGCAATCATCGAAAACGCGCTGGAGGCCGAGGATGCCAAGACCTGGGAGAGACGGCTAAACGATGCCGGCGCACCCTGCGCGAGCATCTGGCGAATCGAGGAAGTGATCAACCATCCGCAGATCGCCGCGCGGAACGCGATGCAGGTTGCAGAGACCCCATATGGGGCGGTGCGCTTGATGGGCTCCGGGTTCCAGATGGCGCATGGCGGCGGCCACCTGGACACGGCACCGCCGGAACTTGGCGCACACACCGAGGAAGTGCTGCGAGAAGCTGGTTACTCCGATAAAGAGATCGCGACGTTGCGGTTTGAGGCGGTGATCTGACACATCACACTATGTTATCGGAAACCAAATATCAAAGAATTAGGAGGCGGCACCGGTAACAGAGACCCGCGCCGGATGGTTTGACCAATAAGCGGGCATCAAGAATTACATATCGTCCAGAAACGCGAGGCCGCTCGTGGCTCCGATCATTATGTAACAAAGTGACACGAGTCGTTCCATATGCCCCTTGCGAAATTCGCGACCGACCACTAACATATAAAGACCGCGCGACTTAACCGCGGCATATAAGCAAGCTAGAGGAGATTGAATTGGCGCGTAAACCAACTCTGAGCCGCTACCTCAAGGAAGCGAGGGTTCGGCGCGGCCTTTCGGTGGCTGAAGTTGCCGAGGCGGTTGGCGTGACCGGACCGTGCGTATATTTTTGGGAGATGGGCCGGACCCGCCCGCGGGAAGCCAATCTTTCGGCATTGTGCAAGGTCCTGAAGCTTCCGGTCCGGGCGACCAGGGAAATCGCCGCCGGCTGAACCATTCCAGCCTCGGGAAAGATTGATGTAGCGACGGCGTTTGGGAGGCGGCGGTTCACCGCCTACCGCCACCACCACAATTCAATCGGCTCGGCGATCCAGCCAATCCAGCAGTGCGGCACGGATCGGCGGGAAGCTTTTGTAGAGGGACGTTGATTCGGGCAGCGCGCGTATGGCCTCGGCCAAACGCGCGGCCGCGGTTGGCGTCGTGATCGCGACGCCCAGCCGGTAGACGTGCACCCGGATACCGAACAGGATTGCGCCGGTCCGCGGCAGACGTCGCAATGTCTGCCGTTCAACACGTAGGAACAATGTCTCTCCGGCATTTTCCGCGGTTACCGCGCGGTTGTGTTCCTCGCGCCACTTTCCGCTCGGCTGGAACAGCGTTGCATCGTCGAGCACTGACCAGTTGAGGCGACCGGCGATGTGACCCCCCTTGAGATGGCGCATGAAGCGATCCACGGGACGGGTGAGGCGCTCACTGTAAAACGGCACCGGGCCATGCACCTCTGCCAAGGGTCGGCCGATCTTCTCGGCGAGGCGCCAACGGCTGGGAAAGCACAACACGGCGGCGGTCAGCACCGGCCCCGCGTCGGTACTCTGAACGACGCAGAGATCCTCCTGCACCAGGCGCCCGGCCAATTCCAGCGGATCGCAGGGCAGTGAACTACGGTCCCACGTCTCGCCGGTGAGGCGGTTGCGCAACAATGAACGGTCCTGCGCAAACCAGTGCGGCCGTTGGGCGGTAAGACTATCCGCCATTTCCGCCAGAGTTTCGGCACGCGCGTGGTCCGACTGCGGCAATGCAGCGAACACGTCGGCATGACGCGTGGCCAGCAGACGGCGCCGCTCTGACATTTCTGGGTCGTATCGCTCGTCCAGCTCGAACCATTCCTGCTCAGCGACCGAGAACAAGCCCATCGCCATGCGATAGGGACCGGTCTCGAACGGCAGATAGATTCTCTCCGCCGGCAGGTCAGCCACGGCGCGCCTCGGCCAGTTCGCGATAGATCGCGGCATAGCGACGCGCGGCGCGGTTCCAGCTTACATCCGTGGCCATGCCGTTCTGCTGCATTCGCCGCCATAGTACGTGGTCCCGCCAGAATGCCGCGGTGCGGGCCAGCGCCAACGCGAGGCGCTCTCCCGTTACCGGATGAAACTGCACGCCGGTCGCGACGCCCGCGGCGAGCGCCGCCTCGTTGGCGTCGATGACGGTGTCGGTGAGGCCGCCGACACGTGCGACGACCGGCAGGGCGCCGTAGTGGAGGGCGCAGAGCTGCGTCAGGCCACATGGCTCGAAACGCGAAGGCACCACGATGGCGTCGCTGCCGCCCTGAATGAGATGTGCCAGCCCCTCATTGTAACCGATGATGACGCCCATGCGGTGGGGGTGCGCGTCGAGTGCCGCGGTGAAGCCTCGCTGGAGGGCGGCATCTCCCGAGCCGATCACCGCGAGCTGCGCGCCGAGCGACAGCAGATCCGGAATCGACCCGAGCAACAGATCGAGGCCCTTCAGCCATTCCAGCCGGCCGACCACGCCGAACAGCAGTGCATCCGGATCCTGCGTGAGGGCAAAGCGTGTCTGCAGCGCCCGCTTGTTACGAGCGCGCGCCAGGGCCAGGGACGACGCGTCATAGGTCGCCGGCAAATGCGGATCGGTCGATGGATTCCACACGGCCGTGTCGATGCCGTTGAGAATGCCGGACGTCACCGATGCGCGGGCACGCAACAGACCGCCGAGGCCCATGCCGCCTTCGTCGGTCATGATTTCTGCGGCATAAGTGGGAGAGACGGTCGTGATGCGATCCGCGCACCACAATCCAGCTTTCAGGTAGCCGATGCTGCCGTAATATTCGACGCCATCAACGGAGTAGGCGGACGGCGGCAGGCCAAGCGTTGGCAACAGCCCAGCAGGAACCTGGCCCTGATAGGCAATGTTGTGCACGGTCATGACCAGGCCAGGCCGAGGCTCGCCACCGTAGTAAAGGTAGGTCGGGGCAAGTCCTGCCTGCCAGTCGTGCGCGTGCACAATGGCGGGGGTGAAATCCGGCAGCAGGCCGCGACCGAGCCGCGCCGCAACCTGCCCAAGCGCCGCGAAGCGAATCGCATTGTCAGGCCAGGGCACAGCGTTTTCGCTGGCATAAGGCCCGCCGCCGCGGGCGTACAGGTGCGGCGCATCGAGCACGTACAGCTCGAGCTCGTCCACAACCGCCGCCAGCAGCCGCGCCGGCCCACCGAACAATTCGTCGAACCCGTACTGCTCTGTCGGTTCCGGCAACGCGCGCAACACCGCGGGATAGCCTGGCACGACTGTGCGCACGCGAACGCCTTCGTGGCGCAACGCCCCGGGCAGAGCGCCGACCACGTCGGCCAGACCTCCGGTCTTGATCAGAGGGAACACCTCGGACGCGACCGCGAGGACGTCAAAAACCATCGCCGGATATCAGTTCCGGAGCCCGTCGATCATCGGCTGGGTGATCAGACAGATACCGCGTTCGGTGCGGCGGAAGCGTTTGGCGTCCGCATCGGGGTCCTCGCCCACCACAAGCCCCTCCGGAATGATTACCCCGCGGTCGATGACGACATTGCGCAGGCGGGCCGAGCGGTTGACCACCGCAAAGGGCAGCACGACCGCGCCATCAAGCGACGCATACGAATGCACGCGTACACCGGTAAACAGCAGCGAGCGGCGGATCCGCGCCCCTGAGACAATGCAGCCACCCGATACCAGCGAACTCACGGCCTGGCCGCGACGGCCGTCGATATCATGCACAAATTTCGCCGGAGGCACGAGCTCGCTATAGGTCCAGATCGGCCAGTCGCGGTCGTACAGATCCAGCGCCGGCGATGCCTGAGTGAGATCGATATTGGCTTCCCAATAGGCATCCACGGTCCCGACGTCTCGCCAGTAAGTGTGGCTCTCGGCACTGGACCGTACGCAAGAATCGGTGAAACGATGCGCCACGGCTTTTCCGTGCTTGACCAGATCAGGGATAATGTCCCGGCCGAAATCATGTGCCGAGTGCTTGTCAGCCGCGTCGCGCCGGAGCTGATCAAACAGAAAGCCGGTCTCGAACACATAGATGCCCATGCTTGCGAGCGCCATGTCGGGCTTGTCCGGCATGCCGGGCGGATCCAAGGGCTTTTCCAGGAACGACAGCATGCGTGCAGCGGAATCCACGTGCATCACGCCGAATCCCGTCGCCTCAAGGCGCGGCACTTCGAAGCATGCCACGGTCACGTCGGCGCGTTGCTCGACGTGCTGCTGCAGCATGTGTTCGTAGTCCATTTTGTAGATGTGGTCGCCGGCCAGCAGCACGATGTGCTGCGGTCCATAACTCTCGATGATATCGATGTTCTGAAACACTGCATCAGCGGTGCCGGCGTACCACTGGTTCTCCGAGACGCGCTGGCTCGCCGGCAGGATATCAAAGCTCTCGTTTCGCTCCGGGCGGAAGAAGTTCCAGCCGCGCTGCATGTGGCGGATCAGGCTGTGTGCCTTGTACTGAGTTGCCACGCCGATACGGCGGATGCCGGAATTCACCGCGTTGGACAGGGCAAAGTCGATGATCCGGGACTTGCCGCCGAAATAGACCGCGGGCTTGGCGCGGATGTCTGTCAGCTCCATCAGCCGGCTGCCGCGGCCGCCAGCAAGGACGTAGGCCATCGAGGACCGGGCGAGAGGGGCACTCAGAGTGGATGCTGCTGCTGGCATGGGGCTCCCTGCGTCGGCCGAGGTCACCGCCTAGCCTACGCAACTTTGTTGCGCCTGTCATTGCGAGACTGCCTCATGGCCGCTCTTCCGGCGGCGATCGACGCCGGTTCTTGGTACGCCGGCCAGCTGCGCGGATCGCCACGACAGGGGCGTCGCGCGGCACGCAGCAGGTCAGATCACGCCTTTCTCCCGCAGCTCCGCCAGTCTTTCCGCGTCCAATCCGAGCCGCTCGCGCAGAACCGCATCGGTGTGCTCGCCCAACATCGGCGGCGGCAGACGGTAATCTGCGGGCGTCTCCGACAAGTGCACAGGATTGGCAATCATTTTCATTTGCTCGCCAGAGCCGTGGCGCATCTCGACCACCGCGCCGCGCGCGATCACCTGCGGATCGGCAAACACCTCGGAGAGCTTGTTGATCGGGCCACAACCGATCTTTAGTGCCTCCAGCTTTTCGACCCACCAGCTGGTCCTGTGCTGCTGCATCACCGGCGCCAGCGTGTCCGTCACCAGTTGCCTGTTCTGCACACGCGCGGCGTTGGTGGCAAAGCGCGCGTCATCCAGCAGGTGGGTCAAGGCAAAGGCCTCGCAGAAGCGCTTGAATGTTGGATCATTGCCGATTGATAAAACGATATGGCCGTCCTCGGTCGCGAACACCTGGTACGGCACGATGTTGGGATGCTGATTGCCCAGCCGCGGCGGATTTTCACCGGTGGCGAGATAGTTCATGCCCTGGTTCGCCAGCCATGCCACGTGGGTGTCCAACATGCCAATGTCGATCTGCTGGCCTTCTCCGGTCAGATCGCGATGCCGCAGCGCCGCCAGAATTCCAATACAACCGTACAACCCGGCAAAGATGTCGGCGACAGGCACACCGACCTTCTGCGGCAGGCCGTCCGGCTCGCCGGTCAGGCTCATCACGCCGCCCATTGCCTGGATCAGCGAGTCGTAGCCCGGCCGCGGCGCATACGGCCCCGTTTGTCCAAAGCCAGTAATTGAGCAATAAATCAGTCGAGGAAATTTTGCGTGAATTTGCTGGTAACCGAGACTATATTTTTCCAGCGCACCGACCTTGAAATTTTCTACCAGGATATCGCATGTCGCGATCAGCCGCTGGGCAATTTCCTGGCCCTCTGGCCGGGCGATGTCGAGACTGACTGATCGCTTGTTGCGGTTTACCCCGACGAAGTACGCGCTTTCTTGCGTGTTCGGCATGTAGGGCGGGGCGAAGCCACGGGTGTCGTCACCGCTTCCCGGCCGCTCGATCTTGACTACGTCCGCGCCAAGATCTGCGAGCATCTGCACGCATGTAGGGCCCGCCAGAACACGGGTCAGATCGAAAACGCGCAGGCCTTTCAGCGGGCCAGTTGGGTCGTTCATCACTATCTCCGCTTGCCGGATCCGCCGGATCCGTTCATATCGTCGCCTTCGCTTATAGGTCCGCCAATCGCGAGGGCAAACCCGTGCGGCGGCAGCCAATCGGGAGGTACCGGCGGCAATGCCGGATTCTGGGGCTTTGTCTCAGTATAGCGCCAGTATCGAGACTCGCGGTTCCTGGATAGCCGCGTGTCTGGCTCTGGTGATTCTCGCGGTGGGCTACGGTGCGCCGTTGGTGGTGGTGGTAGGGCTGGAGCCAATTCAGGCCAGCCTGCACTCTGACCGTTCGGTTATTGCGCTGGCAGGCGCAATGACGTGGGTTGGTACCGGGATCGGCGGCATCCTGATGGGCTGGGTGGCCGACCGCATTGGCATCCGCGCGACGAGCAGCATCGGGGCTGCGATGACCGGTGCGGGACTGGCCCTCGCCTCGACCGGTTACGTTTGGGCGCTGTATGTCGGTCATGGCCTGCTGATCGGGTTGATCGGAAATGGCGCGCTGTATGCGCCGCTTCTGGTCTATGTCAGCCGCTGGTTCGACCGTCGGCGCGGCACGGCGCTGGCCTTGATCTCCTCCGGTCAGTACATCGCCGGAATCGTCTGGCCGACGATCTTCGAGCGGGGCATCGCCCACTACGGCTGGCAGGCAACCATGGCCGGCTTCGGCGTGGCGACGCTCGTGCTGATCCTGCCGATCTCCTTGTTCTTCCTGGCGCCCGCACCGGAGCCTGTGGTGCGGCCGGTTCGCCATGCAGCCGCAACACACATGCCGCGCGTGCTGGGACTGCGGCCGAATGTCGTGCAGGCGATACTGTGCCTTGCTTCGTTCTTTTGCTGCGTGCCGATGTCACTGCCGGCGTCGCATCTGGTGGCGTTCTGTAGCGATCTCGGCATTTCGCCGGCCAAGGGCGCGGCGATGCTGTCGGTGCTGCTGGGCTGTGCATTCTTCTCGCGGCAGTTCTGGGGCTGGGTGGGTGACCGGTTCGGTGGCCTGCAGGCGGTGTTCCTGGGTTCCGCTTGCATGGTCCTGGCCATCGCGGCGTTCACCATGACGAAGAACGAAGCGGGATTGTTCGCCGTCGCGGCTGCCTATGGCCTGGGCTTCGCCGGCATCATTCCGTCCTACGCACTGACGGTCCGTGCTTTGTTCCCTTCCTACGAAGCATCCTGGCGCATTCCCACCCTGCTATTCACCGCCATGAGTGGCATGGCATTCGGAAGCTGGTTCGCCGGCGCCCTGTATGATCATTTCGGGTACTACGCGCCGGCGTTCGGCGTCGGCGTGGTGTTCGGCCTTGCGAACCTGATCCTCATCGGCGCGCTGCTGCTGCGTCAGCGCGCCCAAGCGGGGCTGGCTCTGTCACTCGGCGAATAAGCGGCGGCGCGCCTGTTGCTATTCTGCAATTCGCTGTTCAAGGACTGGGCCGCCGCGGCGAGGAAGTTGTTCACGACACAAGAACCGCGGTCGTGTGCTCAAACGTAATAAATCCCCTCAGTGGAAACTCGCGAAGGCCAAACCCGTCCCGGTCAGCGCGGGCGTGCGATAGCCGGGTGCATAGGCAACCCAGGCCAGTTCAAGGGAGCCGAGTGCGCCAGCCATGCAAATCCAGTTGCGGATTTCCGAGCTGCCTGACTGCAGCTTCGCCAGCGGTGCGTTGCGAAAGAAGGCCGAGTCCTTGCGCTGTAATGCGGCGAGCAAGGCGCGGTCGAACAACTCGTCCACGACGAAATGGCTAAGGCCGCCGGACGCGAGAATGCCGATGCGCGCATTGCCGGGTAGCAGCGCCACGGCGCGCGCCATCGCCTCGCCCAGCGCGTAACAGCGCTCCTGGGTCGGCTGGTTCGGCGGGTAATAGGCGTTGAGGAACACTGGCACAATCGGCACCGTGCCGTTCTTCATGCAGAAGCGATGCACCCAGGAGAAAGCGTGTCCTTCGTATTTGCCCTCTGCTGTTCCACCCATGACGGAAATATCGAAGCCGTCACGCTGCAGGGCCTCGATCAGGTGGCGGGCGAGTGGTGCATGACAGGGATGGTCGGCGGGACCACTCGGCTCGTGGTAGCGCCTCCGGGCGACCGCCATCCAGTCGTCGCCCGTTACGGACGAAGCGGCGGCGTTGCGGATCGTGCCGCCGTAGTAGATGCCGATCGCCGGCATGTTGGTGTCGTCGAACAACTCCTTCTGGTCGTCACCGACCACGATCAGCGCATCGAGCTGGGAGCGCGCGATGTCGTCAGCGAGGCGTGAGATGGCCGCGGTGATTTCGGCGTGTCGTCGCGCGAGCAATGTGGGGGCGATCCGCTCCATTGCGTCGGCGGGCGCGCGCGCGAGCAGTGCCTCGTAGTTGCATGGGTTGCCGTCGAGATCGACGTGAGGGCGGGAACGGTCGCGACTGAGGAAGCCGCCGTTCCAGTCCTCTGCCCGCGCCGCCAGCATCGGGCTGTGCGACGAGCCGAAAGCCGCCACCAGTTGGGCCATGGCTGGTCCCTCCGCGCGCAATGTCGTTGGTGCAAGAGGTACGCAGCCGTTGCAAGCGCGTCAACGCCGGGCGCGGTGGTGCAACCCGTTGCATCCGGCGGCATTCATGCCTGATGCACGGACGAGGGAGCATGCGATGCGGACCATGACGCGCGGGTGGCAGGAACGGTTGCGACTGTCGGACCCGCCCATCCCCGGCGGTGAACCGCAGCTGCCCGATCCGGACCCCGACCCGGACGACCCGCCGCCGATCGAGGAGCCACCGGTGCCGATCCCGGTACCACCCGATCCAGGCCCTCCGCCGCAACATCTTCTGGCCGGCGAAGCGGGAGAGAACTCGAGATGGGGGTAAGTTCTGCTCGCCAAGATT
>JASHVB010000872.1 GCA_030039695.1 Acetobacteraceae bacterium | reverse complement strand
TGGGCGGTGCTGGTGGTTGCACGCACCATCGAGCACCGCGAGACCCCACGCTCGGCACATGGGGACGGGTTGTATGAGATGGTCGTATCTCTCCCAATTCCGGATCTCACGTCAGGTTAGGCGTCGTGATACAGGCCGTAGCTTAAGCCAGCTTTCCCGTCTGACAAGGTCATAGTGTTATTGATAATCAGTGTTATTGATAATCGCCCAAAAATGTCGCGTTCCAACGAACAAATGCCGGACTCGGAAGGCGAGTCCCCGTGGATGTGGTCGGCGCGACAGTGTTCAGGACGATAGCGGCAGCGAAGACATGGCCGGGCACAAACTCCGCTCCACGGTGGTACTTGCCACCATATTTGCTGCGAGGTCGCCCGGCCTGTTCATGATCTATCTGGTGTTCGCAAGCGACGCTTCGCACCGACGCGGTGCGACACCTCCGATGATCAGTATCCTGCTCGGCGCCTGTGGGCTGACGTAGCGTCTGCCGCAAATCCCTTACTGTCTCATGTCCCACCGCGCGGACAGCAAGCCCGTAATCGCCGTCGGTTTGCTGTTGTTTGCTTCAGGCAGCGTCGTCGCGGCGCGCATCACATCGAGGGTCGGCTGCCAGTGAAAGCCACTCCTCGAGACGTGCCGGACTCCGCCGATCACCCGGCAGCCAATCACCCGTGGCTTGCCGCGCGCCCCCGTCGGCAGACACGACTCAATCTTCGACCATCGTTCGTCGCTCGGCCGGGGCAGTTGGATGTCGGCGGCCGGTTGCGCGCCGCCAATTCCGACGCCGTGCACGGGGCGGTGCTCAGTGGCGCTGGCATCGCAGTGCTCCCGGTTGAGCTGTTCTCGCACGAGATTGAGCGTGGGTTGGTGCGGACCGTCCTGGCGCAATTCGAGCCGATGCGTCTGCCAATTCACGCGGTGTATCCGTCGCGCCGCGTGCTCTCGGTGAAAGTGAGGGCGAGGATAGACTTTTCTAGCGCTCGAGTTCGCCAAGGTGCGGCTGCTGTCGGTTGGGTGACCGAAGATGTTTGACCTCAGCCAGTGTGAGTAGGAACTGAGATGCCTGAACGAACGCATCAGTCCTGTTCCAACACGCTGATGCGGGTCAGGTCGGCGGTGACACTCCCTGCTCCATCCAACGAGACGGAGTCCGCGTAGTGCACGCCAAAGCGGATGCGAGCGGCCGGATAGTCCTTAATGTCCTGCACCATAGCCGCCAGCGCGTGGTCGCGTCCCTCGATGGTCACGAACACCCGGGCCCACGTCGCGGTGAGCGTCTCGGAAGTATGCCCGAACAACGGACTGTCCGCGTCGATGACATGCAGCAGCGTCCAGGGCATGGCGAAGACTGGCAGATACGATTGTTCGAGCCGCAGATCGTGAACGCGACGCAGAAATCCTCCCGCAGCGGTGCGTTCTTCAAGCAGCGCGGACAATCGGGCGGTGGCGCCGGTCATGAGTGATGGGCGTCGGTTTGCCATGCGCACCATCAACGTAGGCTTCCCGTCACGCATCGTGATCACGGCGTCGTCAGCGTAGACGATTTTCGCCTTCGGCCGCGCGAAACGGACGAACAGCAACCCGGTGACGATCGCAGTGAAGGCGGTACCACTCACGATCTCCACACACGAGACGATGTGGCCGTACAGAGTTGCCGGTGCCATCACGCCGTAGCCGACGGTTGCGAGTGTCTCGACACTGAAGAAGAACGCATCGCCAAAGGAGCCGGGGGCAGCGTTGGTCACGTCGCCCGGCCGGAGAACATAGAGCGCGGCGAAAACGAGGTTGATTGTCAGCCAACACGTGATCATCACCACGACGAAGGCCGGCCATGAAAGGCTAAGAACAAAATAGTACGGGTCGCGAACGTCGAACCGCGGCACGCCCAGTCGCCACAGACGATACTCTCCCTTCCCAATGACGATCGGTTTCGGCTGCCGCCGGTGCTTGCGGGTCGACATGGCCCCCTAAGATAGGCGCATTGGGCCATCACCATCCAGTGGTCGCCGACCGGTCTGTAGTGGTGGCTGAGACCTACATGAGCGTAGGGGCCTTACCATTTCGGAAATGAGGTGCTGCCGCTGTTGGCGACGATGATCTCGCGGCGAGGGGCGACCGGAGTATCTCGGATAACAGCAGCGATTGCTGTCGTCTCATTGAAGGTCGCAATGGAGAGGATCAGAGGCTCCATCGCATCCCGCAGTTCTGGCAGGGCGCCGGCGGCGCATCGGACAGGAGAGCGGTGCGGAAGTCCCGATAGGCTGCACTATTCCAGATTTCCCGCAGCTCGTGTTGGGTGGCGTCACCGAGCGTGTAGTTGCTGTAACCGCGAACCGAGAACGGCGCGATGCAGCAGGGCAGAGCACGTCCGTGGGCGGTGAAATACATCAGCGACCAAGGGCGTCGGCAGGCGGCCCAGGCCCGATCATCCTGTCGCTTGAGGCTAAGCCCTGGTTCGGTTGCGCCGGAGGCATCAAGTGTTACCCCGAGCGGGCGGGCGACGTCCTTTGCTGCCGCGATCGCCCGCCGCTCCGAATCCTGGGTGCTTTCGAACAGCGAATTCGCCGCCGTCGCCTTGCCGTAGCCGACCTCGTCGAACACGAGGCGCTGTAAGTGCACCTCGGTGATGCCCATTTGGGCGGCCAACCGCACGAAATCCGGCAGCTGCTTGACCGTCTCCTTGAGACCGGTGAGCCAGAGCGAGACGCGGGGCGTAGTCGCGCCCACCTGCTGCTGATACGCGATGAACTTACCGACGTCCCGTACGATGCGGTTGAAGAAGTCCTTGCCGCGGATCTTGGCGTAGGATTCGCGGTCCGCCGCATCGAGCGAGACACGAAGCTCGTCGAGCCCGGTGTCGATGAGCGCCGCGAACCGCTTGGGTTGCATGAGCGTCCCGTTGGTATTGAACAGGACATACGTGCCGCGCCTCTTGAGGTAGTGGATCATGTCCGGCAGGTTCTTCACGAGCATGGGCTCGCCCACGCCGTGCATCACCACGCGCGCGATGTCCGGGACCTGATCGACGATCGTCGTGAACAGCTCCCAGGTCATGTCAGCGGGGGGCTCGAGCGCTTCGAAGGTGCGTGGGCAGGTCTCGCAGAGCAGGTTGCAGCGGTTGGTGACCTCGAGATAGAGGCAGACCGGCGGCTGCTTTGCGACGGCAGAGCGATCGGTACCGATCTCCTCGAAGTAGCGGCGCGGGTCCTTAAGGGCAGTTGCAGCGGACATGATGTATCTCCCGTTTCGGGCCGCGGCTGTGCTCGATCACAAGCCGAAAGCGCAGATCAGCCAGCAGCAGCAGCAGGATGGCCGGGACGTAGACGAGCGAGGGCCAGAAGAAGCGGTCACCCGGGACAGGCTGCACGATCAACAGAAGCGCTGCGGTCGCGAGCCAGAGCCGGGCATGGAACGACGCTGCAGCGGCGAGCAGCGCCAGCCAGGCGAAATACCAGAGGTGGTGGGGGGCTGGCAGCGGCCATGGCGGCAGCCGCCAGCAGGCCGGTGCCGCGGCTAAGGACCCGGACATCGTTCTCAAGCGCGCGCTGGCGAAGAAACGCGACGGCGAGACCGAGAAAGCTCAGTGCAACGCGGGCGGCGTAGACCTCCGGGACGGCCCGGGGGAAGCAGCACCAACTGAGCGGGTCCGGTTGGTAGCCAGATCCCCAGGCCGGCATCGGTCCCCTCCTGTTGCCCGTACGAGGGTAGTAAGCCGAGCACGTGCCGCCCGGCACGCGGGTGGTCCACATAGCCGCCGCCAATGACGACGAGGCCCGCGGGCGTCGGGCGCGAGAACCGCCCGCCACGGCGGAAGGCCGGCGCCGCCACCAAGGCGAAGAGCTTGGTGAGGACCGCACCGGTGAGCGTGGCACCGGCCCAAGCGCCCTTGTATCGGGCCCGTAGCAACCGGGTCAGGCCAAGCAGACCGAACACGGTCAACGCCAGAAACGCCGCTCCGAGCCAGGCCAGCCCACAGAGAGGAGGTCTTGCTGTCATGTGGTGCAGGGCGAACAGGTGAGGGCATCAAGCCCAAGCGTCCGGACAGCGCGACGGGTCCATAGCGCGTCGTAGCCGTCGGTGTCTCCTACCAACCGTTCCAATGCCGCGGCGTCGTCGATATCGTACCAAGGCGGCATTTCCACGAGATCAAGATCGAGCTCCGCGATCCGCGTGCGTGTGGTTGCAGCCACGGAGCTGGTGCTCCAGGCGATGTCTGCGAACAGCCGCGCAAGGGGGAGGCGCATTCCAAGGAGGTAGTAGCCGCCATCCTCGCAAGCTCCCAGCACCACACGCCGTTCATCACCGAGGAGGAGGGCGGTGGCTGCGGTGATGAGGAACTCAGTCGGGAGCGTTGGAGTATCGGCGCTCAGCACGCATGCAGCGGCATGGCCTGCCGCGAACATTTGCTGGAGTGCATGGAGGAGGCAGCGGCCGAACCCCTCCACTCCTTTGGGGGCTGGCTGGGCGCCGTCGGACAGAACGCACACAATCCCTTGCGTTAGATGAGGCAGGAGGGCCGCCTCGGCTCCGGACGGGGCATAAGCGGCATAACCGACGATTGGCGCCGATCGTGCGGCCCGAGCGATGTTTCTTGTCGTGTCGCGCAAGAAGGCCGCGCTTAGCGCTGCCGCCTCTTCCGGTCGGAGGGGCGGGCAAAGCCGCGTCTTGGAGTAACCGGGGCGCGGGACTTTCGCCATGACGCCGATGGCGCAACGCCGGTTGGCTGCGCGTTGCAGGCGGTCCGCCTCGTGTTCTTGGCCGTTCATCGAAGACATCACGTCGTGTCCTTCCGTTCGCGGCTCAGAAATGTCGACCCTGGCCTTGGCGTCAGTGAGGCAATGGTGCAAGGCAATGGAGCGAAGTGTTTTTCGGCGGGCACCCGAAAAAGTTACGGGCCTCCGCTCATTCAGGAGCGACGGTTCAATGACAGCGAGACCGACGTGGTAGCAGAAGCTATCAGTGCGAGGGTTTGGCGAGGCCGACTTTGATGATCGTATCGTTTGCGACCTCGGCCGTGCCGGAGGGTGAGAACGTGGGGAATTGCCTGAGCTGCGCCGGCGTGTAGGCGACGACTTCCATGTCCTGGCCGAGCAGCACCATGGCATCGACCGGGACAGCGATCGGCCGGGCGCCGAAGCCGAGAAAGCCACCGAAGTCCACCACGACCAACATCTGACCATCGCGACCGCGGACAACACGGCGAACGCGGCCGAGAATATCCTGGCTCTCGACCGGGCGGAGGACCTCCCTGCCAATGAGATCGCCGACGCGGACCGGCTGCGGGAACCGCATTGCAGCGGATTGCGCCAAACTCATGCCCGGCGGTGGCGGCATACCGCCAGGCGTGGTGCTCTGC
>JASHVB010000871.1 GCA_030039695.1 Acetobacteraceae bacterium | reverse complement strand
CCGACGATTACGTGCCGAAGCCGTTCAATCCGCGCGAGCTGCTCGCCCGCATACGCGCCGTGCTGCGGCGCACCGGCGATTCTGTGGGGCCACGCGCTGACGCCACCGCGCGGGCGCTGCACTTCGCTGGCTGGACCCTGGAGCCGGCCCGCCGCCGCCTGCTCAATCCCGACAACGTGGAGGTGGCCCTGACCGGCGGCGAATACGACTTGCTCGTCGCTCTCGTCGAACGCGCCAATCGCGTACTGACCCGCGACATGCTGCTCGACCTGCTCCGCGGCCGGCAGGCCGGACCGTTCGACCGGGCGATCGACGTCGCCATCTCGCGCTTGCGCCGCAAGCTGGAGGATGATGGGCGCAACGCCCAGCTCATCAAGACTGTGCGCGGCGGCGGCTACGTACTGGCCGCGACCGTGGAGCGCGTGTGAACTTCCGCCTATGGCCGCGCAGCCTGGCAGCGCGGACGGCGCTGGTGCTGCTTGTCGGGCTGGCGATCGTCCAGGTTGCCGGTCTGACGATCCATGCCCTCGATCGCATTGACGTGCAACGCCTCGCGGAGACCCGCAACATCGCCGCACGCGTGGTCGGTCTCTACCGCACCATCGTCCTGACCGACCCTTCTCAGCGTGAAGCGGTGCTGACCGAGCTGCATCGCGGTCCCGGTCTGACAGCCGAGCTCAGCAACTCGCCGCCGACCGCCGACCTGCCAGCAATGCCCATCCCGGCCCAGCGGCTGCTGCGTGTCAGCATGAATTTCGTTGGCGTGCCGCTCAAGCTGCGTTGGCAGGAACTGCAGATCCTGGGTGGGCTGGAGTGGCACCGTATCGTGATCGGCATGCGGCTGCCGGACGGAGGCCAGTGGCTCAACGTGGATGTGGCGGCCGAGCCGATCCGACCGTGGCACTCGCCCACCTTCCTGACGGCCTTCGCGCTCATGACACTGGCGGCGGCGGTGCTCACGCTGTGGGCGGTGCGACGGCTGACCGCACCGGTGCGCACGCTGGCCGCCGCCGCCGAGGCGCTAGGACGCGACGTGAACGCGCCACCGTTGCCGGAGGACGGCCCCTCGGAGGTCGCTACCGCTGCGGTGGCATTCAACACCATGGCGGCGCGCATTCGCCGCTTCGTACAGGATCGCACCGAGTTATTGACCGCGATCGGCCACGACCTGCGTACGCCGATCACCAGGCTGAAACTGCGCACTGAGTTCATCGAAGACGACGAGCAGCGCAACAAGATGCTGGCAGATCTGGAAGAGCTCGAAGCGATGGTCTCCGCGACCCTGGCGTTCGGCCGCGACGCTGCCGCGACCGAACCGGTGTACCCGCTGGACCTCGCCGAGTTGCTTCGCACGCTGCTCGACGAGACGGGCGACGCACAGCCATCGGTTGTCGACCGACTGTCCTATGAGGGTCCCGCGCATGTGACGGTGCGCGCGCGCCCGATGGCGCTAAAGCGCGCTCTGGCCAACCTGGTGTCAAACGCGGTGCAGTACGCGGGCGGTGCGACGGTGCGGCTGGTACCGCCGGTATCGGTCGGTGCGGCGGGCACGATGGTCACCGTAGAGATCGAGGACTCCGGCCCGGGCATCGCGCCGCACGAACTCGAGCGGGTCTTCGAACCGTTCCATCGTGGCGAGCCGAGCCGCAGCCGCGAGACTGGTGGCGTTGGCCTGGGGCTGCCGATAGCCCGCAACATTCTGCGGGCGCACGGCGGCGACGTCGTGCTGACCAACAGGCCGACGGGCGGTGCGAAGGCGATCGTGACGCTACCGGCTTAGCCGCGCGTTGGACGTGTCCGAGCAGACGCCTGCCGCAGAGCAATGGCCCGAGGCCACTGGTCGATCAACGACTTATTGTGCTTTCTGCATCTTTCCCTCGATAGTGAGGCTGCAAGTGCCTCCGAGAAAGGACGATGCTGCACGCTTCGATTCTGCTGGCCCGCGTGCCGACCCTGTTGGCTTGCGAGTCTCACATGCCAATCGCGGGCGCCGATGTGGGCGGCCACGCAGGCAGCAGCGTCAAGGCAGAATGCACATCATTCGCCCGCGCTCTGAGCGGCGTAAGGCTATCGGGACAAGCCACCGGCCGCCACCTCAGGCTGCGGACACCTGAGGTCGGCGGCATCCTGGTATTGCGCCGTTCGGTCGCGCTGCCCGACGGTCATGCCGCCGTGATCTCGCGTCTTGTGTCGACGCGGCACACCCTGGTGACCCGGGCGAATTGGGTGCACCACCGTGTCACCGTCGGTCAGCCGGGATAGCCGGCCAGTGATCGACGTGTCGCCCGACAACGACTGGAGCCTTGTGCGCATCTGGTGACCGCCGGTCGGTGAAATCGGCGTGACCGGCCATCCCAACTACGGCCAAATCGTTCCGGGCCAGCTGTCATCACGCGAGCAGCTCCTGGCGGCAACACCGAGGGCGATCCGCATCGTCGCCGACAGCTGACGGCTCAGGCGGCGTCGTCGCGGCGGTCGCGCACTTTCACGTAGGCGAGTTGCGCGTGCTCTGCGCAGTACGGCTTTCCCGGCACCGACTCGGCGTCGCAGAAACGGAAGCTGCGGGTGCCTGGCTCGCCGATCGGCCAGCAACAGGTGATGACGCGGCCATAGGGGCGTGGCGGCGGAGGCGCCGCCTCGCGTGGCGGAGGCACTGGAACCGACCGTGGCGCGGCACTGACGGCGGCTGCCATCGGGCGCGGCGCCGGCTGAGCCGGTGTCGCACCAATGCCAGTGCAGGCCAGCGGCGGCAGCGTCGGACCGGCGACGCGCCGAACGGGCGCGCGCTGCGACGTTCCGCCCGCACCTTCGCGGCGGATCGGAGACGGCCGGGCGCTCAGGTCCAGCCGGTGTGCCTTACCAACCACGGCGTTCTTGGACACGCCGAGCCGGCGGCCAATTTCGGCGGTAGAGTGGCCCTCCGCCCAGAGCGCCCGCAACCTGATGATCGTGTCCTCGGCCCACTCCATGTTGTGGTCTCCCCCCGTGGCCCGACCACAACATACAGTTTGCTGGTTCAGCGGCTCAAGCCGCGAATCGACTCTACCCACAAAAAGTTGGGGACAAGTCACGCCCGGTGGCGCAAGATATTGGTTTGTCCCTACCCCAGGGCCGCCAGGTTCCCGGCCACTGCCCGCGTCGTCGGATGTTCCGCACCGAGCGCGGCCAGGTAGATGCTCAGCGCATATTCCAACGCAGCACGAGCGGAGATGCTGTCGCCCAGGTCGCGCAGAACACCCGCCAGGTTGTTGGCGTCGCGACCGACGCTTGGATGTCGAGTGCCGAGTGTCCGTTCGTCGATCTGCAAGGCACGTTCAAACACCGAATAGGCGACCTCGAGGTCGCCGGCATCGTGTAACACAAGCCCGAGATGGTTCAGGTCGGTCGCGACCTCGGGATGCTCCGGCCCGTGTTCTGCGATATGCAGCGCGCGGGCGCGTTCCAGCAATTCCGTGGCCGCCGTAAACTCACCAAGGTCGTGCACGATCCGGCCGAGCTGGCGTAAATCGTCTGCCAGCGCCGGATCGTCGGGACCGAGCGCGGCTTCGCGCTGTTCGATCAGGCGTTGAAGTTCGTCGCGCGTGGCACGCAGTTCAGCAGGAGAGACCATACCAGTACACCTCGCCCGCGCGACGGGAGAGGTCAACCCGCCAACTGGCCAAGGCGAGGCTCGTAGAACGAAGACCTCATTGGTCAGCGCCAGATCTGTTGGCAGCGGGGTCGAGCGCAGCAACACTGCCCGCTGGCCGAGCCCATGCCGCTCTGAGAACTCTGGTGATTGCTCCGGGATCAAGACCAGCCCCCAGGCGGCCTCGATACACTCGCCGCTTTACGGGCTCGGGGCCATCAAGCGGCCTCCCGGAGGTCAGAACCTTCTTCCTGCTTCACAGAGGTTCGTTTCAAGCGAGGCCGGCGTCTCGCGCTGGAGCGTGCCTCTCCACAGGCTGTCACCGCAGCGCTTGCGGCCAGTCGAGCGAGGTTCAGGGCGGCGTTGACATCCCGCCCAGCCTCGAATCCACAGTGGTCACAGCGGAACGTCCTCTCCGCCAAGACCAGCGTCCGCTTGACGACGCACCAGCAACAGGTCTTGCTCGAAGGACGCCAGCGATCACGATCACCCGGGCGCCGTAGAGGTGCGCCTTGCTAGCGCCACCAGGGGATCGCGCGAAGATCGCGCACGGCAAGGCAGACAGGCCGCTGAAACGAGCGGGATGAGGTCGGTCCCTCACCTGCTGAGCTTCGGGCGCCGATCCCTTGCACGCACAACACGCGAGAGATGTTAAGGCGGTAGCTCCGGCCAGTCGCCGTGCTCCACTGCCGCCTTCAGCCACGAGCGCACGCCGCTGGCGGAGCCGAATGCTGGCGCCACCTGGAGGCCCGCACCGCCCAGCGCGCGAGCGACGCGCATACCATCCTCGTCCGTCACGTCGTCGCCGATGAACAGCGGCAAGCGCCCCGCGAACGGCGGCCCCGCCATTAGCGTGCGCACCGCGGTGCCTTTGTCGACGCCGCGCGGCCGCACCTCCCAAATGTGGTTCCCCGCCAGCAGTTCGAAAGCCGGCGAGGCCGCCAGCATGGCCAGCAAAGCGTCGCGAAACAACGGCCCTGCCTCGGGCACCGCGCGGTAGTGCAGAGTGAAACCGCGCCCCTTGCGCTCCATCAATGCGCCGGGATGCGCATCAGCGAGCCGCTGCGTCGCCTCGATCCATGCGTTCGGCGGGGCAGCAATATGCGTGTCCGCTCGTTCCAGAGGCGTACCCGGTAGGCGACGCACCGTCCCACCGTGCTCCGCCCCCAGTGCGAAGGCGCCATCGCCCAGCAAGCGATCGATCACGTCAGCGGTGCGGCCGGTGACGATCGCGATTGCGCCCCCGAGTTGGTCGCGCAGCCGATGCAGCGTGTCTGTCAGCCCCGGTGGCACGACGACCGCGTCGGGCGTCGGTGCGATGTCCAGTAACGTACCGTCCAGGTCGAGATGCAGCGCCGTGCGATCGAACGGTGGCGGGCGATCGAGGCTCATGGCGTACACCCCTCAACCCGGACATCGTAGCTGGGACTCTGCAGCATCGACAGGAACGGTTCGTTCTTCAGCATCCAGCCCTGGAAGCCAGGCTGGTCGGGGTTTGTATCATTGATAACCAGCGACGCCGTAGCGTCCTGCGGCATGTCAGGCGGCCGAATCTCGCACGCGAGAACCTGGATGTGCAGCGATCCGTACGTAGCGGATTGCCCGACCTTCACGGCCAGCGTGGTGGTGGTCGCGTTCACCTTGTCCAGCACCTGCAGAATTGCGCCACCCTGTGGGACCCACACGTTCGGCGGCGGCGGCGCCGGCGCGGGGCCGGCAGGCTGTCCCGGCACACCTGGCGCTTGACCTGGCGCGGCCGGCGCCCCGGCCGGGGGCGATCCGGGCGCACCGGCAGGTTGTCCGGATTGCTGCGGCGGCTGCCCGGGCGGTGTCGCGGCGGGTGGCGATGGGGAGGGCTGGAACGTCCCGGGCGCCGGCAGCGGCTGCGTCACGCTTGGTGCCTGTGCCGACGGTGGGATCACCCCCCCCTGCCCTGGCCCGGCGGGCGCCTGCACGGTCGGCGGAATTAGCCCGGGTGACCCCGCACCCGACGGCGGCTGTAGAGGCTGCGGCTGCCCCGAGCCGGGCTGTGTTGGCGGAACCTGCGGTTTTGGCGGCGGCAGCGGCTCGGACACGATCGGCGGCGACGGTGGCTCCTGCGCCGACACGATCGCGGGCGCAAGCGCCACCACCGCAGCCAGCAAAGCCCGCTTCATCGGGCGCGCTTCGGCGACTCCAGCCCCTCCACCATCCCGGTGAGGATCTGCCGCATCGCTTGTTCATCCACGCCCATCAGGATCGCATCCTCGAACGCGTCCTGCATGACCTGAGCGAGTTCAGCGTGATTCTCGGCGAGCACGCGCATCTTCTCACGACAGCCGACGGCATTGCCGTCGAGGCCTGGCCAGCGCGCGGGCGGTGGCGGGATCATGGTGACTTGGCCCCGGGCGGGGGGGCAGGACTCGGCGCCGGCCGCTCCTGACCGGCGGTGGACTGGCCGCCCTGTGCGCCGGCCCTGATTGCGCTCGCCAGGTTGGATGCACTGAAGATGAACCTGCCCAACAGCTCCTCCAGATTGGCCGCCGATTGGGTGATGGTGATGGTCTGGCCCGGCTGCAACATCACTTCGTCGCCCCCCGGCGACAGCGACAGGTAGTCGCCGCCCAGCAGGCCCTCGGAAGTGATCGAGGCGCTGGTGTCCTTCGGCAGCTCGATCCCGGAGCGCACGGTGAACGACACCGTGGCGAGAAAAGTCTTGGGGTCGATTGTCGTACTGGTCACGCTGCCGACCTTTACGCCGGCCAATCGCACGTCGGCGCCAACCGCCAGACCATCCACGTGGTCGAACCGTGCATAAAGCGTATAGCCGGAGGCGGTGCTACGGCCGGAATGGGCAATCGCGTAGGCGAGGAAGCCGGCCGCGACCAGCAGCACGACGGCGCCGGTCAGCACCTCGGCGATACTGCGTCGAGGCATCGGACGCTCCTACTCGCCCGGGGTCCAGGCTTCGTAGTCGCCGGTCGCACGGGCGCGCTGCCCGCCCTGATAGTCATGGCCGGGCGGCCGGTACGACTGGGGCGTTCCGGTCAAGTTCGGCAGATGCGGCTTCTCCCACGGCCTCCGCGCCGCCTCCTGGATCGGGGCATCAATGGTGTAGTGCAGCCAGGCGTGCCATTCGGGTGGCACCTCGGAAGCCTCCGGCGCGCCGGCGTAGGCGACCCAGCGGCGCCGGCGCAGTCCTGGCCGTTCCCGCCGTTCCTCGAAGTAGACGTTGCCCGCCGCGTCGGTACCGACGCGGCGGCCACGGAGCTTGGTGAACAGCCAGGTGCCAATGTTCATGACTGGCCATATACGGGGCCGTCGCGGATTGGTCTACGTCCGCCGCACACTCCAGAAGAACGGCGCCTGGCTCACCAGCATGTGGCTCAAATCCGCCTGGTAACCGTTGCGGATGTAGAAGAGACCGAGCGGGATCGTCGGCGCCTGGGCAAACGCCTGTTTCTGGATAGCATCCGTGATCTTCATCCGCGCCGGCTGGTCCTTCGCGCTCAGGAAGTCGTTGGTCAGCTCTTCGATCTTCGCGTCGCTGAACCAGCCGAACCAGCCGCTGGCGCCCTGGCCGCGGATGATCGCCGACAGGACCGGGTTGAGGATAGAATCGCTTGGCCACCAAGTGTGGAAGATCGACCAGCCCCCCTGGTCGATCGGGTTCTTGCTCGCGCGGCGCTGGACGACCGTCCCCCAGTCCATTTCCTGCAGCTCGGCATTCATGCCGAGCTTGTTCTTCAACAGGTCGTAGGTCACTTCGCCGAGCGGTCCGATGCTGGGAAAATCGGTGGGGTTGATGATCACCACCTTCTGCCCGGCATAGCCGCCTTCCTTCAGCAGTTTCCTGCCCAGCATGGGGTCGCCTTTCATCTCCGACGCCCCAATCTGCGTGCCGAATGGCGTGCCGCAGGGGAAGAAGGCCTTACAGATCTTGTAGGCCGAGGGATCGTTGCCGGTGACGGCGCGCATGTAGTCTTCCTGGTTCACCGACAGCATGACCGCGCGACGGATGCGTGCGTCGTTGAACGGCGGGAACAGCTCATTAAAGCGCATCACCCCTATGTAGCCGGTGGGATTCGCCAGTCCGACCTTCTGCGCCTTGTTCTTCTTCAGCAGCGGCACGAGGTCCGCCTGCACTTGCTCCCACCAGTCGACTTCGCCGGCTTGAAAGGCCGCGGCGGCGGTGGCGGCATCGGGAATGATTGTCCACTCCACGCGCTTGAAGTAAGCGACCTTACCACCGGACGCCCAATCCGGCGGTTCGTTGCGCGGCACGTAGTCCTCGAACTTCTCGTACGCCGCGCTGCTGCCAGGCACCCAGTCTTTGGCGATGAACTTGAACGGTCCGGAGCCGATCGTCTCCTTGATCTGCTGCATTGGATCGGTCTTGGCGATGTGCTCCGGCATGACGAACGGCTCGTTCGCCGCGGGCTTGGCCAGCGCGTCGATGAGCAGCGGGAATGGCGACTTCAGTGTGATCTTGATGGTCTTGTCATCCTGCACGCCCCAGGTATCGACGAA
>JASHVB010000870.1 GCA_030039695.1 Acetobacteraceae bacterium | reverse complement strand
GGAGTGCGCTTCCTGCCACTACGTCGACCGGCGCAATCGCCGATCACAATCCGAGTTCCGCTGCCGCTTTTGTGGCAGCGTGAAGCATGCCGATGTCAATGCGGCCCTCACCGTGAAAGGCAGACGTTCTGCCGGATTGGGTGAACGGTTCCTGACCAAGGGTGCAATCCTCACAGTGCTGATAAGTCGGTTCTGTGAGAGATGGCCACGGCCGCAGGGAACGGCCGCCGACCCGCGCTTTTCCAATCCGCACTTCTCGGCTTGGGCAAGCATGGCGAGCAATGCGCCGGCGACACAAGGTCTGCTGCCTTGTGCTCAAAGGCAATAAATCCCATGGCGTTGTGATCCCCTCCCGTGTCGCGACACGCGCAGCGCAGCCATTTCCCGCGTCTGTTCGCCAATTGCCCGCCGCTCATCGCTCCGCTCGGGCGATGACCCCAGACAGGCGTGTGACCGCATGACACCCGCAGCACGCATCGAGGCGTCGATCGCGCTGCTTTCCGCTATCGACGACTCACCCGCACGCCCCGCCGATGCAGTTGCCAACGACTTCTTCCGGAGCCGCCGCTACATCGGCTCTGGTGATCGTCGTGCCGTTTCCGATCGGGTCTGGACGGTTCTGCGTCGCCGTCGCCGCCTGATCTGGTGGCTCGCCCGCGCCGACGCGGCACCGGCACCGAGGCTGTTGGTTGCCGCATCGCTGCTTGTGGAAGGCTGGACACTGGCCGGGGTGGCCCAGGCATTCTCGGGCGGCCATTTCGCGCCCGCGCCGCTCGACCGGCCGGAACACGCAGCACTGCGCGGCCTGGAAGGCCACACACTGGATCACCCGTCCATGCCAGACGCCGTGCGGTTGGAGACCCCGGACTGGCTGTTGCCGCTCCTCGCCGACCGCTTCGGCACAGCGCTCAATGCGGAACTCGAAGCACTGCGTGACCCCGCCCCGCTCAACCTGCGCGTCAATACGCTGAAGACCACCCGCAACGAAGCTCGCACTGCACTCGCCGCCGAGCAGCTCGATGCAAGTGCCACGCTGCTCTCTCCGTGGGGCCTGCGCATCGAAGGCCGCCGTCCCGTGACATCCGGCACCGCGTTCCAATCCGGCCTCGTGGAGATTCAGGACGAAGGCAGCCAGCTCGTCGCGCTGTTGACCGACGCGCAACCCGCCATGCGGGTTTGCGACTACTGCGCCGGCGCCGCTGGCAAGACGCTGGCGCTTGCCGCAACGATGCAGAACCGTGGCCAGATCATTGCGTGTGACGCCTCCCCGGCGCGCCTCGACAACGCCGTTCGCCGACTCCGTCGCGCCGGCGTGCATAATGTCGAGCGCCATCTGCTCGTTCCGGGCGACAAATGGCCGAAACGTCACGCTAGCGGTTTCGATCGCGTACTCGTCGACGCCCCCTGCACCGGCACTGGCACCTGGCGCCGCAATCCGGACGCGCGTCTCCGCCTGACCGCGACCGATCTCGCTGAGCTCCTGCCCCGCCAGGCCACTATCCTGCAGGACGCCGCTCGGCTGGTTCGCACCGGCGGGCGTTTGGTCTACGCTACATGTTCTCTGCTGCGCGCCGAGAACGAGGCCCAGGTGTTGCAATTCCTCGCCGGTCATCCCGGCTTCTCTTTGGTCCCGCTGCAGCGCGCCTGGCCGCTCGCCGGACCGCCCCCCTGCCCCGGCGATTTCTTGTTCTTGACCCCTGACCGCCACGGCACTGATGGCTTTTTCGCTGCGGTGCTGGAGCGCACTGCATGACCACCGGGTCAATTCCCGCGACGATGGGTGACCACCGGGCTGCTACCTGGCGGCATTCATGATTACCATACGCCGGGCCCGGCCAGCCGATTCCATCGCCATTGGTGCCGTGCATGTGTCCGCCTGGCGCAGCACGTATCCGGGCATTCTGCCCGACGACTACCTCGCGCGTCTCTCCGTCTCCCGCCAAGCCGCCTATTACGACACGGCGATCCGCAGCGCCGGCATTGTGTTCGTCGCCGCCGCCTCAGGGACCGACGTGCCGCCGGGTAGCGGGCCGCGCATCGTCGGCTTCGCTACCGCCGGACGTGCCCGTCCGAGCAGCGAGATCAACGGCCGGAGACTGGCCGAAGGCGAGATCGAGACGATCTACGTGCTGGACGATTGGCGCGAGCTTGGCATCGGCCGCCGCCTGATGCGCGCGACCGCGGCGCAGCTTGCGGACACCGGCTGCCGCTCGGTCTTCCTATGGGTGCTGCGCGACAACCCGAGCCGTTGGTTCTACCAACGCCTCGGCGGCAGGCCGGCCGCCGAGGCCGAGATCCAGTTCGCCGGCCAGAAGCTGATCCAGACCGCGTTCGTCTGGGATCCAATCGACCGCTTGCTCGCCGCGAGCAGGATGGAATCTTAGCTAAGCAGCGTTACGCGACCGCCCGGGGGTCGTCCCGAACGCCGCGCGGAACGCCGCGCCGAATGCCGGGCCGCTGCCGTAGCCGACCGCCGCAGCGGCCCGCGCTGGTGTTGCGCCTTGTGCCAGCAAAGCTAGCGCCTCGGTCAGCCGCAACTGCCGCCGCCAAGCCTGGAAGCTCATGCCGGTCTCGCGGCGGAACAGGCGCGCCAGTGTGCGCGCTGACGCTCCCGCGGTGGCGGCAAACAGCTCGAGTCCGCGGGCGTCGGCAGGATCCGCCAGCAGTGCAGCTGCGATGCGTTGCAGCCGCGGATCGCGGCAGGCCGGCACCGCAATAGGACGCGTCGCCGCGTGGCTGATCTCATGGAGCGCCAGCGCCACGAGGTGACGCACTGGGCCGTCCTCGTCCCACATCACCGGCTCATTGCACGCGGCCAGGATCAATTCACGTAGCAATGGTGAAATGGCAACCACCGTCACAGCATCGGGCCCCGCGCGTGCGGCATCCTCGCGCAGAAACAAGGCGCGCATGCTGAGGCCGGCCGGCATGTGGGTCACATGGCGCGTGTTCGCCGGCACCCATAGCCCTGTGCCGGGCGGCACAATGAAGAGGGCGGTGTCGGTAGCCACCCGCATGACTCCCGCAGTGGCATGCAGCAATTGGGCGCGCGGGTGCTGGTGCCAGCCGGTGTCATTCGCTTCGGGCAAGTCGTAGGCGTAGCCGACAAGGGGACGCGGGGCGTCCTCGAACGGGCGGAGACGGGAACGGTCGGGATGTCCGATGTGCGACAAGAGTTGGCCGTACGTCGTGGAACAGACAGTCTATCTTCGGGCGACCACAAGCGAAAGATCCGCCGCATGGGTCCGTCCACACGCCACATGGCCTTCATCAACACTGCCCACACCTTCACGCACTATTCGCTGCTTGTGCTACCAACGGCTGTGCTCGCGATGGCCGCGCCGGGCGGGCGGTTTGGCAATGCGTACGGCCCGATCCTGGCGCTCGCAACCGGAATGTTCGTGCTGTACGGCCTCGCCTCGCTGCCACAGGGTTGGATTGCCCAGCGGGTGGGCCGCAAGGCGCTGTTGTTCTGCTTCTTCGTCGGCACCGGTCTGTCGCTGGCGGCGACCGCGTTTGCGTCCTCGCCGCTCACGCTGGCGGTCGCGCTGGGTGCCACGGGATTATTCGCCGCGATCTACCACCCGATCGGCACTGCCATGCTGGTGGACGCGGCCGGAGACCGTCCCGGCCGTGCGATCGGCATCAACGGCGTGTTCGGCAATCTGGGCGTGGCGCTGGCGCCGGTGGTGACAGCGTTCGTTGCCAACCAAGCGGGCTGGCGCGCGGCGTTCCTGCTGCCGGGCATCGCCTGCGCCGCGGTCGGCCTGGCATGGCTGCGCGTGCCTTGGCACGATGCGACCGTGCGACGCTCGCTGCGACCGTTTCCGACGATCCCACGCCACTTAGTACGCCGTGCGGTGATCGTGTTGATGCTGATCGCCGTCGTCTCTGGCCTGGTGTTTAATGCCTTCACGCTGCTGTTGCCAAAGCTGTTGCAGGAGCGGCTTGCGCCCCGGCCGGACGTGTTGCCGCTGGTCGGTGCGGCGGCATTCATCGCGACACTGTGCGGCGCACTGACGCAGTTTACCGTCGGCCGCATGATCGACCGCACGACGCTAAAGCGCGTGTTCCTGCCAGTCAGCGTCATCCTTGTGCCGGCGCTGGTCGCGATCTCGTACGCGCAAGGCTGGATCGTGGTGCCAATGGCCGGCCTGGTGGCAGCGGCGATCTTCGGCCAGGTGACGGTGAACGAAACGATGACCGCACGTTATATTTCTCCCGAGCTGCGTACACGGATCTACTCGGTGCGGTTCTTCGTTGGCTTCCTGGGCGCGGCCGCATCGGCGCCGGTGGTCGCGGCATTGCAGGAGCGAACGGGAAGTTTGACCGCAGTCACTCTCGTTTTGGCGGCGTTCGGCACTGTGACGCTGGGTTGCGCATTGTTCTTTCCCGACCGCAAGGAAGAGCTGCACCCAGAGCTTTGGACGATGGCGGACGGCGGTATCACGGTGAGTGTGGCAGCAGCAGAGTAGCGGCAGCTCGCCCGGCCGCGCGATCTGTGCGCCGACGCCAACGCGGGCTAGCCTCCAGAGCATGTTTGGAAGGCACAGAGGAATCCCATGCCCCGTCTCACCAACAAAATCATCCTGATCAGCGGTGGCGCGCGCGGACAGGGCGCAGCCGAGGCACGCCTTTGCGTCGAGGAAGGGGCTCGCGTCATCATCGGCGACGTGCTGGAATCGGCCGGGCGGCAGCTTGCGGCGCAGCTCGGCCAGGCGGCGACGTTCATTCCACAGGACGTGACGCGCGAGAGCGACTGGGCGGCGGCCATCAAAGCAGCGGAAACGCTCGGTGGATTGCACGGGCTGATCAACAACGCCGGCATCTATCAGCCTCGCACACTGGTCGAGACCGACACCGAACTGTTCGAGCGGCACATGCGGGTGAACCAGCTTGGCTGTTTCCTTGGCATGAAAGGTGTGGTTCCTGTTATGGAACGGTCTGGCGGCGGCTCGATCGTCAACATTTCATCGGTGGCGGGGCTTCGCGGCTCGCCTGGCGCGATCGCTTACAGCGCGACAAAGTGGGCTCTGCGCGGCATGACCAAGGCCGCGGCAATCGACCTTGCGCCGAAAAAGATACGTGTGAATTCAGTGCATCCCGGGCCGATCGATACCGAGATGCTGAATGTGCGCACGCCAGAGCAGAATGCACGACGCGTGCAGCAGGTACCGATGAAACGGATGGGGACAGCGGAGGAGGTCGCACGCCTCGTGGTATTCCTGCTCTCTGATGAGAGCAGTTATGTTACCGGAGCCGAAGTGGCGATCGACGGCGGCGCCACGCTGTAATTTTCGGTGCAAGGCCAAAGGACAAAGCAATCCCGTTGATGCGTAAGCATGAAGGGGATTGCTTCGGCGCTAGCACTCCTCGCAATCCGGGTGGATCGTCAATGCCGGATCCACTCCCGCTCGAAGCGCGCGTAGCAATCGCGCTCGCCTGGCATCTTCGGCCAGCCCGCCAGCAGCCGTACGGTCGCCAGCAGCAAACGGTCCTTCAGGTGAGTAGTGTTGTTGGCGTATTCCTCGAACGTCGAATGGCTGATCTTCTGGTTGTGCGGATCGTCCTGAAACTTGCACGCGGTGACCGCGACGGTCGACATCAACGCGTCACGATCGGCGCCGGTCTGCAGATACGCATTCGCCACTGCGGTCGCCCGGGCACAGTCGAAGGACAGGATTGCTTCATCTTGTTCCCTCAGCAGTTCCTCCGCCGACCGCCCCTTCACCTTTGCCGTCGCAAGCTCCTGCTCCAGCGGCGACGAAAACAGCTTATTCGCCCGCGCGGCATCGTTCACGAAATTCGCCATCAGATACAG
>JASHVB010000869.1 GCA_030039695.1 Acetobacteraceae bacterium | reverse complement strand
ATCGCCGTGGCGGCGCTGAGGTGCTTGTAGGCCCGCATTCGTTTACCTGTGCGCAGGCACAGCTTGCCAAGGCCGAAGTGGCACTGCGCCATTAGGGGGCGCATGCCACGCTGCTCGCCCAGCACGAGTGCCTGAGCGTAGTGGGCCTCGGCGATCTTTGGATCGAAGCAGTCGGGATGCATCGCGATGTCGCCGAGTAGGTGCTTCGCATTAGCGGCGAACCCGGGCTGCCGCGCGGAGCATTCGAGCGCGTGGCGGGCAAGCTTTTGCGCCTCGTCGAGCCGGTCGAGCAGCAAACAGGCGCGTCCAAGCGCGTGATAAGACCAGCCGTGGTAGGGGACATATCCCGTTGATACCTCACGCTCGAGGAGCCGCTCGCTCTCTCGGAGGCGGCTCAACGCTTCGTCCGCTTGGCCAAGTTGCGCTAACACCCAGGTGGAACAGGCAACCGAAGTGGGCAGCAAAAGTACCAGGTCGTTAGCGCGCAGCACGGCGATCTCGCGCTCAAGCTGCGCGCCTGCTATAGCCCAATCGCCTTTAATGGTGCCGTGTGTGTGCGAGGGGAAGCAAGCCAGGGCGAGCGTGAATGCATGGTCCATCGATTCGCCGAGCTGGATCGCCTCGGTTTCGTACTTGGCCGCCTCGGTGAACCTGCCGAGCTGAGCGAGACTCAGCACAAGACAATGGCGGTCAAAGACCGATGACGGCCCCGCTGCCCCGAAATGTGCGAACACCTGGTCAGCGGGCACAGAAGCAAGGTTCTCGGTCGCGAGTTCGACCACCCGTGGGTACTCGCCCCGATAATAGTGAACCATTTCCAGGAATGTCGTTGTCAGGATCCGCAGCTCGGGACTACGTAACGCGTGAGCAATCGCCAGTGCACGCCTGCCCCAAGCGAATGGCTCGTCCAGCTCGCCGAGCTGCCCGTGGGCGTTCGTCATGAACGCACACACACGTCCACGCCTGTAATCGTCGTTCAACTTCTCCGCAAGGGTCTCTGCTTGGCGCAGCTGGTCCAGCACCAGCCGTACTTGCCCGAGTTGGATCAAAACACGCCTCAGATCGAGCCGAGTATCGAAGCCCTGCTCCAGTACAGGCCGTGATTCCGGCACCTCATCGAGGGCGCTCAGCGCCTGATCAAAGAAGTTGACCGCTTCGTGATTAGCCGATCGCGCGGTGGCGATCTGCCCAGCTTTCCTCCAGTAGCCGATCGCTTCGGCCGCGGCTCCTGCCTCAGTGAAATGACGCGCAACAACCTCGGGCAAGCGCTCGACCATCGCGGGAAACTGATCGACCAGCACCTTGGCGATGCTCGCGTGCAACTCCCTCCGCCGGCTCCTGAGCAATGTGGCGTACGCGGCGTCCTGTACCAGCGCATGCTTGAACGAATAGGTCACGCCCGGAGGTGTTCCACGCCGAGAGATGACTCCGGCTGATGTCAGCCGCTCAAGCGCCGCGTCGAGATCGTTTGGGGCAAGGCCCGAGACGGGCGCAATCAGCTCATGGGAAAACTCTCGCCCGATGGCCGCACCGATCTGCGCCACCTCCTTGACGGTGCCAAGGCGATCGAGGCGAGCCACCAGAGACGCTTGTAGCGTCGTTGGAATGGCGAGTGGTGGAAGCGGCCCATCGAGTACGTACCCAACGTTTGTCTCGCGCAGCGCGCCGCTCTCGAGCAGCGCGCTCGTCAGCTCTTCGATGAACAGCGGCACGCCATCCGTGTGGGCAAGCACTTGCTCGACAACGGCCGGGGGCATTGCCAGGCCCCTGGCGACACCGCCAATGATGGCAGCACTATCGCGACGACCGAGGCGGCTCAATGGCAGCATCGTAACATTCGGCTGGCCAACCCAGGTTGGCTGCAGCTCAGCCCGGAACGTCACGATGACCAGCACCGGTCGGTCGCCTGCACGAGCAATGATTCGATCGAGCAGGTCGAGCGACGTCGGATCGATCCAATGGATGTCCTCAACCACGATGAGGACCGGCCTCCGCGCCGTCGCGCCCTCGATCTGGTCAAGCAGAGCCGCAAGGGTTATCTCTCGTTTCTGGTGCGGACTGGTATCCACCAGCGGGTATCGGCCGTGCAGCGGCACCCCCAACAGCTCAGCGATCAACGCGAGATCCTGTGGCACATTTCTCGCCGTCGGCGTAAGCAGCGCCTCGAGCTTGTCGAGCCTCACTTCCGCGCTTTGGCCAGGCTCGAAGTTCGCCGCTCGCTCGAGTTGCATGATGAATGGATAAAGCGGGCTGTGCCTGTGGTGAGGAGAGCAGAAATACCGGAAGCGAGCATGTGGCTCGTCCGCGAGACTGTGCAGCAGACTCTCTGCAAGGCGCGACTTGCCGATCCCCGGCTCGCCCGAAAGTAGAACCACTCGGCCCTCACCGAGCTTGGACTGGTCCCAACGGCGCAGCAGTAGCTCCATCTCCTCCAGTCGGCCAACGAGCGGGGACAGCTCACCGGCGCGCCGCGCGTCGAAGCGGCTGACATCGGGCGCCTCACTTCGTACCTGCCAGGCTTCCGCTGGCGCCAATAGGCCTCTCAGCTCATTCCCACCGAGGGCACGGCAGTCAAACATCCGGCCCACCAGGCGCCGCGTGCTGGCCGCGATAACGACCTGACCGGGCGCGGCCGCGGCCTGTAGCTGCGCGGCCAGGTTTGGTGCCTCGCCGATCGCCACGCGCTGTCGTGTGTTGGTGGTTCCTGCCTGTTCGCCGACGACAACCTGACCGGTAGCAATGCCTGCGCGCGCCTGAAGGGGCGCGTCACCAAACGCCCCCAACCTCTGGATTGTGTCGATGATCGCCAGCCCGGCGCGCACAGCCTGCTCCGCGTCATGCTCATGAGCGGAAGGGTAGCCGAAGTAAACGACCACACCATCGCTCAAGTACTGGGCAACAAATCCGTCGAAACGGTCCGCGATATCGGTGACCGTCTTGTGAAACAGCGCGATCCGATCACTCATGTCTTCGGGGTCTAGTGCTGCGGAAACCGTCGCTAAACCGACCATACCGCAAACCATGACCGTCAACTGGCGCCGCTCGGGGCTAAAGCCGATTGGCGCGGCAAGGTTTGCCTCATCGCTCCGAGATGCGTGGCCCTCACTGATACTCTCATGCCGAGGATGCCTCGCTATATCGGCAACGGCCAGCAGCGCGTGATCGGCCTCTAGCGGTGTCGGCTTGGCGCTCTCATCGATGATGTGCGATCTGGCCGGCGGCTGCGAGCCAAGCGCGCCGATGAGCACCTTGGTCGCCGTATCCGGCTCGGTATTGAGCTCGCGCTTGAGGAGAGCAACAAGATCCTGGAAGTGCTTGAGTGCTTCGGCCTTGCGTCCAGCCGCAGCAAGCGTCTGTACGATCACGCGGTGTGCGTCTTCACGCAGGTCATTGACTGCAACAGCGCGAGTCGCCGCTTCTAGCGCCTGGTCGTGGTTACCGGCCTGAAGCTCCTGCTCGCCGAGAGTGACCATGCCGTCGAGCGCCAAGGTCTCGACATGTCGGCGTTGAACGACCAGCCACTCGGTCCAGGCGTCTTCCGCAATACTGATATCGGACAGCAGCGGCCCCTTGTAAAGCAATGCGGCCTTGGCGAGTGACGCGCGGCTGGCGTCACGGATCAGGCTTTGCAACCGGACCACATCGCAATCGACTAAGCCGGGTGCCAGTGAGATCGCCTCCCGGACGCTGACAAGTGCGTCCTGGCCGAGAATGCGGCGCAACCGGGATAGTGCTTTGCGCAGGTTCTGGCGCGCCTGGGATTCGAAATGCGATCCCCAGAAAAGAGTTACCAGCCGTTCGCGCGACTGTGGGTCGGGCCCTGCCAGCGCAAGGTAAGCGAGCAGGCCGGCGAGCTTCTTGCTCGGCAGGTCCACAGGTCCGTCGGGCCCCACGAGGGCAAAGGCGCCCAGAAGCGACAGCCTGAAGACCGGGGGTGGTGAGGTATTCATGGTCACGCCGTTTCGTTCAGGACGCGCTTTCTCGGCCCCGCTCGAAATTTTCACGCTGTAGGCCACGCCCGGGGAACGCTCGAGGCCACAGCCAACGGCTCCAATCGTTGCGGGAAACGACGTGGTTCCGCAAGCCTCCCACCCGGACGCGGGGCCGGTCAATGCAATCGTCTGACCATCGGAAGCGGTGTGACCGCAGGAGGAGTTAAACCAAATGTCACTTCGTATCAACGCCGAAGCGCCGAACTTCATAGCCAACACCACCCAGGGCACGATTGACTTCTACTCCTGGATCGGCAGCGGCTGGGCGATCCTGTTCTCCCATCCCAAAGACTTCACGCCGGTCTGCACCACCGAACTGGGTTACATGGCCGGCTTGAAGCCAGAGTTCGACAAGCGCAACACCAAGATCATCGGCCTGAGCGTCGATCCGGTGGACAATCACGCGCGCTGGGCGAAGGACATCGAGGAAACGCAGGGTCACGCCGTCAACTACCCAATGATCGGCGACACCGAACTCAAGGTGGCTATAGCCTACGACATGCTGCCCGAGGGGGCCGGAACGAGCTCCGAGGGCCGTACCGCCGTGGACAACGCCACGGTGCGGTCGGTGTTTGTCATCGGGCCAGACAAGAAGATCAAGGCAATGCTGACCTACCCGATGACCACTGGGCGAAACTTCGATGAAGTGCTGCGGTTGCTCGACTCGTGCCAGTTGACCGCGAAGCACTCGGTAGCGACGCCGGTGAACTGGCAGCCCGGCGATGACGTGATCATTCCGCCGGCCGTGAC
>JASHVB010000868.1 GCA_030039695.1 Acetobacteraceae bacterium | reverse complement strand
GCGCAGGATCGTCATGCCTTCGCGCGAGCGCGCTGGGCGGATATTGGCATAGAGATTTAGATGCGTACGCAAGATGCCCGAGGGATTCACGCCGCCTTGCTCGGCCGGCGGATAATCGAGGTGCGAGACCGGGCCAAGAATCACCCCATCCGTCCGCCCGACTGCGTCCAACACTGCTGGTGGCAACGTGGTGCCGTCACGGCGCAGGGCGACGAGGCCAATCTCGTGGGTCTCGTAATTCAGGCCGAGGCCGAAGCACGCATCAACTCGGCGAAGAACGGTCAGTGTGGCGGCGACAATTTCTGGTCCGATGCCGTCGCCGGGAAGGATCAGCAGGTTGGTGCTCATGCCAAGGCCATGCATTGAATGACGGGGGCGACGTTGGTCAGCGCGCGCCGGATGGTCAAGCAGGCTTGGTTCGCGGGGGATGGAACGACACGCAATTAATGCGCCATCCCGCCAGCGTCTGCGCCCTTACGCAACATCGCGATCGCCAGAGCGGCAGCAGGCAATACGACACCGAGCAAGGCGAAGCAGTCGGCGTAACCCATGATGGTCGCCTCCGCGTGGGTCGTGTTGTCGATGGTCAACAGGTTCGCCGACGAGTAGCATTGGCTTGGCGCCATGCCCGACCGGTAAGATCGGGGTGGCCGTCTGTGTACGCGCAATGTTAGCCGCCAGCCGTGATGCAGCAGGCCATGCGGCGGCTAGGAGAAGCGCCGGCGGATAGGTCGGACCTCATCGGGATCGCCGTGGGTAGGGGCAAAACGGACGTGGCCTGGATCACCAAGTGCCTACCGGTGGATCACTGATCCAGTTGTCATTGCGGGCGCGAACCGCAGAGGAATGTCCCCCGCGAGATCGCATCGCCGCGGCGCACCTCGCAATGACAAAGAGACCTATCCCCGCGCCGACTGGATCGCCTGCCACACGCGACCCGGAGTCGCCGGCATATCGAAATGCCGCACGCCGAGCGGCGCCAACGCGTCGTTCACCGCGTTCATCACCGCCGCCATCGCACCAACAGTACCGGCCTCGCCGACGCCCTTCGCACCGAGCGGATTAACCTTCGTCGGCACCTCACGGGTCGCTACGCGGAAATCCGGCAGGTCGTCGGCACGCGGCATCTGATAGTCCATGAACGACGCCGTCAGCATCTGCCCTGAATCCGGATCGTGCACAATCACCTCGCCCATCGCTTGGCCAACGCCCTGCGCGACCCCGCCGTGCGTCTGTCCCGCGACAATTAACGGATTCAGCACCTTTCCGAGTTCCTCCACGGCACTGTAGCGCACGATCTGCGTCACGCCGGTGTCAGGATCGATTTCGACTTCGCAGATATGCGTGCCGTTCGGGAACGTGCAGGCGGTTGGAGTGAATTCGCCTGATTCGACCAAGCCGCCTTCCTCGCCGGGTGGGATGTGGTTCGGGTCGTACGCGGCACGCGCCACCGTGGCGAGATCGACGAAACGGTCCGTGCCGGCAATGGTGAAGCGGCCGGCCTCGAACGTCACGTCGACCACCGCCGCTTCCAGCAATTCCGCTGCGATGCGCTTTGCCTTCTCGATCACAGCATCCATCGCCAGCGACACCGCCGAGCCGCCGATGCACAGCGCACCCGAGCCACCATTACCCTTCCCAAACGGCAATTGGTCGGTGTCGCCGTATTCGTATTTCACATTCTCAAGCGGCACGTGGAAGCGGTCGGCGACCATTTGGCAGAATGTCGTCTCCAGCCCCTGCCCCACCGACATCGAGCCGGTACGGAGGATCAGCGTGCCGTCTTCCGACAGGCGCAGCGTGGAAAGATCCTTAGCCGGGCGCAGGAACGGGCCGCCGGCAACTTCAATGCAATTGCACAGGCCGATGCCTCGGAGCTTGCCGCGCGACTTCGCTTCCGCGCGTCGGCCTTCGAAGCCCGTGAGTTCGGCCAGATCCGACGCAGTCGTCATATTGCCTTCGAACTCGCCGCAATCGTAAGTGAAGGTCAGGGCAGTCTTGTACGGCATCGCCGTCGGCGGAATCAGGTTGCGGCGTCGCAGTTCATACGGCGTCACGCCGAGTTCGCGGGCAGCGACGTCGATGAGCCGCTCGATTGTATAGGTCGCCTCGGGGCGGCCCGCACCGCGATACGCGGCCGTCGGTACGGTGTGTGTCATGACGCCGCAGGACTCTGCATAGATCGTCGGGATTTCATAAACGCCTGCCGTGCCACCGATATTGCCGACCGGCCAGCCGGAACGGCCCGACACATAGGCGCCGAGATTCACGTTCCAGCGGAGCTTCAGCGCGGTGAAACGGCCACTTGCATCTAGTCCGAGCTCCGCGTTGATTTGCATCTCCCGCGCTTGCTCGTCAGTAAGGAACGCCTCGGTGCGGTCCTCAATCCAGCACACTGGCTTGTTCAACTTCCGCGCCAGCCAACAGATCAGCGCATATTCAGCCTGCACGCCTGACTTCATGCCGAACGAGCCGCCGACATCATCCGCCAGCACGCGAATATCGGTCGGCTTCACCTTGAAATTGCCATTCGCCATGCCGTTGCGCAGGTTGAACGGAGACTGGTGCGCGACATGCACTTCGATGCGGCCGTCGCGTGCGATCTCCGCCCAGGCGCCGCGCGGCTCCATCGACGCAGCGGTGACACGCGACACGCCGAACGTCAGTTTCGTCACGTGCGCCGACGCGCGCAGCGCTGCGTCGGTCACGCCAGCATCGCCGCGCTTCCACAGGAAGCCAATGTTGTCTGGATAGTCGTCCCACACCGCCGATGCGCCGGACTGCATGGCCGCGACCGGATCGGTGACGACCGGCCGCGGATCGTAGTCCGTCATCACCGCATCCACTGCTTCGAGTGCGGCACCACGCGTTTCCGCCACCACCACGGCCACCGGTTCGCCGACGAATCGGACGCGATCGGCCGCCAGCAGGGGACGATCGGTCTTCGCTGACGGTCCGCCATCCGGACGCGGAAAGCCGATGCCGCCCGGGATCGGCCCGACATCGCTCAGATCGGCATGTGTGTAGACGCCGACCACTCCCGGCATGGCGCGCGCGGCGGTCGTGTCGATGCGAACGATTGCGGCATGCGCATGCGGTGAGTGAACCAGAGCTGCGGCCAGCATGCCGTCGCGCTTGCCATCCGCGGCGTAGTTGCCGCGGCCAGTGAGCAACTTCGCGTCCTCGCGCCGCCGTACCGAGCTCGTTTGAATGGTAGACATGCTTGCTCTCCTCGACCCTATGCAGGCGCGCGCCGGCGACAATGTTGGCGCTATCCTGACGGGCTTGCGCGGTTTGGCAAACCCATCGCGGATCGCCGGCTGCGCGGCGTCACGCCACTGCAACGTGCGCACCGGGCCAGACGGCGTAGCGCGCCGATACTGACACCAGACTGCGGCCGACCCGCGCGAGGGTCCACGCGGCCTGCTGGCGAGCACGCAAGCTGTCGGCACACCACGCGCACCGTGAGCAACCTTGCACATCGGAGAGCTCGACCTCCTGCCTGGCAGCGGGTTGCATGCTCCGGCCGCAGACCGCCGCCAGATCGGCGCGGGAAGTTCCGGTGCGCGCGGTTGCCGCCATGTCTTGCCAAGCTACTTGACGTATCGGGCAGCCTTCTCCGCGGTTGGCTTGGCCGGCTCGGCGTTTGCCGTGGCGGGTGTGAACGTCATCGCCAAACTTGCCCCGTTCGCGGGAATTCCCGCGACCTTGGCTTGACGTATCATGGTGAACATCGGCTGATTCCGACGGGGCGTACCGTTGAAATTTTGAGCCCGGGCGAGCGGGTGAAAGTGGCGTACTCGCCGCTCGAATCAGTCGCGCAGGAGGAACATGTGATATGATCAAAGTCGCCGTGATTGGCGCGGGACTGATTGGCCGCGCCTGGTCGATCGTGTTTGCGCGGGCCGGATTCGACGTGGCGCTCTGGGACCCTTTCCCGCAGCAGGTTGCCGCCGCGCAGGACTACATCGCCGACCGCCTGCCGGAACTGCGTGACGCAGGGCTACTCGACGAAGATCCCGCCGCAATTGGCGCACGGATTCGTCCTGCGCCAAGCCTGACCAATGCCGTGCGCGACGTGGAGCATGTGCAGGAGAGCGGCCCCGAACGCGTCGGAGACAAACAAACCCTCTTCGCCGAGCTCGATCTCGCCGCGCGCGCCGACGCAGTCCTGGCAAGTTCGACCAGTGGCATTCCCGCCAGCGCCTTCACCGAGGGTCTGTCCGGCCGAGCGCGCTGCCTGGTGGCGCACCCGGTGAACCCGCCATATCTTATTCCTTTGGTGGAACTTTGCCCGGCGCCGTGGACGGATCCTGAGGTTGTGGCACGCACACGCGCGCTGATGACGCGGGCCGGCCAAGTCCCGGCAACGGTGGCGCGCGAGATGGAAGGATTCGC
>JASHVB010000867.1 GCA_030039695.1 Acetobacteraceae bacterium | reverse complement strand
CGCTGCCAGCCCATGCGTCCATGCTTTTCAATCGTAACAATGTGGCAATCGCGCCGCGTCGTCGTAATCTCGTTCGGAACTGCTGTGGCCCGCGGTGGAATGATGGCATCAGCGCCTGGACAGCGATTGGCCGGCCACAGCATCGTACACCGCTTCCCCGTCGTGCGCGCCGTCTGCTGTAAGTGACGCGACGTCAGGCATGCACTCCCATGTTAGCGCAAGGTGCTTTGCAGGTCCGCACAAACGATGTTTTCGTCCGGCTCGTCCGCATAGAGCGCCTCAATCAGATCTGCGTGCCGTTGCACGATTCCACGCTGACTGAGCGAGCCTTTTTCGGTGAGCTCGCCCTTGTCGATGGAAAGAGACCTGGTAAGGAACGACAGCCTTAGCACCCGTTGCGAACTACCCGTCGCCTGCTTCGCGAGTTCGGTCAGTTTGGCGAGCACACGTTCCCGCACGGTTTCGCTTTCGGCGACTAGAGGCGTTGATGGAATGGCAAGAACAGCAATGTAGTGGCGATTCTCGCCAACAATGACAATGTCCCGGACTTCAGGTGCCAGATGCTTGAGCAAATGATTGCGCAGGAGTCCAACCCTCACCCATACTCCGGTCACTAGCTTAAAGTCCTCGGCAATTCGCCCGGCATAGCGTAGCCCCTGTCTTGGGTCATGCTCGTCGACCCAATCCAAAGCGTCGCCTGTGCAAAAGAAGCCCTCCTCATCGAAAGCCGTCGAGGTCAGATCCGGTCGTTTCCAATAGCCGGGCGTGACATACGGGCTTTTGACGCGAGCCTCCAGCTTGCCGTCCACCTGCACGAGTTTGAGTGTCACGCCAGGGACCGGCAGGCCGACACGGCCCGCCGAAGTTCCATGAACGTGCTGATCGGCCAGCATCGGGCCGGCTTCAGTCGACCCAAACGTACCCACCCAGGGTATCTGCGCCCCAACGGCCTGCTGTGCGAGTTCATCGAATGCGTCACAGACATGCTGAGGAATGCTTGCCCCGGAGTACTGGAAGATCCGAACACGGCTGAAGAAGCGATTCCGCAGTTCGACATCCTTGCGCAGCCAAGGGATGAGTTCCTCAAAAGCCTTGGGCACGCTGGAGTAGATGACCGGCGCCACCTCGCGCAAACTACGGATCGTTGTCTCGATCAATCCTGGCAGCGGTTTGCCATCGTCAATGTAATATGTTCCGCCATTATACAACACAAGACCCAAATTGACTGTTCCTCCAAACACATGATTCCAAGGCATCCAGTCGACGAGTACAGGAGGTTCGTCAGCGAGCACCGGATACCATGTCAGCATCGTTTGCAGCGTGCTACATATCGTACGATGCGTGCTTATCACGCCCTTCGGGAAGCCCGTCGAACCCGACGTGAACAATAGTTTCGCGACGGTCTCCGGGCGAACGGTGGCCGCTGCAATATCGACATCACGGCGAGGCGTTGTCGCAAGCAATTCGGGAAATGGCGTTGCGGCCCAGCCGGGGTCACCCTGCATAACCACGACTTCCGTAGCGGATGTTAGGCACGCGCGAATTGCTGCTTTATATCGCGATCCATCATCCGCAAAAATCAGGGCCGGCCTTAGCAATGCGGCGATGTCGCGCAGCCGTGCGTGATCGGACGACAGCAGCGAGTAGGCCGTTGCCAAAGGAACGACCGTGACGCCCACGTGGAGACACGCAAGCGACAATAAGGCGTGCTCGATGCCGTTTCCTGACAGGATCAGAACCGGCCGGTTGTTGCCGAGACCTCGATCGAGCAATGCCTGGCCAATTCGACGAGCGGCATCGAACGCGTCCGCATAGGTCACATCCCGCCAACCGGCAGCGGTCCGCCGCGCTAGGAACACGCGATTGGGGGCGGTTGTGGCCCAATACTCAAGCCGCTCGGTTACGCGGCCTGGGACATCACCGATAGGATTGCTGTTGCTAATCCGTACATAACCATCTGCGGATGAATGGAAAACACAATCTTGACGGAGGGTGACTGGTTTCGTTGCCATTCCGGTTACTCCATTGCGTCGTCTTGATGAAATCTGCCCAACTATCGAGGAATTCGCGGAGGCGCGCCTTGGCTTGGCCGCTGCTCACTGCGATTGCGGCCATCGGGCTTTCCATCACGGAAACGGCTTCTGAATCCACTCGCGCGATCCATTCGATACCGTTGTCGTACGTCAATCGTGTCGTTCTTGGCGTGGGTACAGCATTCAACTGGTTGATCCTCCAGACGACTGGTAGGACGGGCACGCAGTTTTTCTGGTATCCGCGCGCACCTTCGAGAAAGCGGTCTGCTGATGCGTCGTTGATCGTGCTCTCCGCGGATACGCGCGTGTATGACTGCATCGCGCATGGCCGCGGGGCGCGGTCGCAAGAAGGTCGGGCCGCGCAGCAGCAAGGGGTAAGCTGGGCGATACTGAAATTGGCTTGAGCCACTTAGTCCTCACCGAACACGCGTGACCGGCGTCGCATGGTGCCTGGGTGACGGGGGCGGCCGGGGAGCCTTGCTCGCCCATACGATCCACCGTTCCGGAATGTATGAGCTTGGTTGCGCCGGTCATGGCTCGCGCATACCGTGCTAAACGCGTCCCACTTCCGCCATGAACACGTAGCCAACGCCACGCTCGGTACGGATCAACCGCGGCGTGCTGGGGTCGGGCTCCAGCTTGCGACGCAGGCGCAGGATCTGCACGTCAATGCTGCGATCGAACACGTCCTCATGGATGCGGGTCGCCTGCAACAGGTGCTGGCGACTGAGCGGGCGTTGCGGTGCATCGAGGAAGGCGGTGAGCAACGAGTATTCTCCCTTGGTCAGGGCAACGGGCGACCCGTTCGGATCGGTGAGCCGCCGGGCGCGGCGATCCAGGAGCCATCCCGCGAAGCGATAGCGGCCTTGCTCGGCGTCGCGGCGCGAGGCGGCGCGGCCCAACTCCTGTCGCCGCAGCACGGCCCGGATCCGCGCCAGCAACTCGCGGGGGCTAAAAGGTTTTATTACGTAGTCATCGGCGCCCAGCTCGAGCCCCACCACCCGGTCGATCTCGTCGAGGCGGTAGCCGGTGGTAATGATAACCGGCACATCGGATCGCGCGCGCAGCTCGCGCAACAGATCGAGGCCGTCGTCCTGCCCCAGGCGGAGGTCCAGGATCACCACGCTGGGCTCGGCATACGAGACCTGACGTGCCATGTCCTGCCGGTGCGCCGCACGCAGGACACGCATGTTGTGCTGCTCCAGGTAGTTGACGAGCATCCGCTGCGTCAATGGGTCGTCATCGACCACCAGGATGGAGGTTGGCCGGCCCAGGGGACCGACCGTGGCTGTATCGCCGCGCTGTGGGGGGGCGGAGTCGACTGGGAGCTCAGGGGTTGCAAGCAATTGCGACATCTCTACACGCGATGGTCGAGCCCTCTCAGCACGGCGGGCCGTGGCATCACTGCGGCCCGACGATGCGTGTCGCTATCCACGCCCCAAGGTGATGTGGGCGCCCACTACATACGGACTCGCGGGCGACATCGCGGATCGACGGGCCAAGACCGTGACATACTGTCAGAGAGCGCACAGCGTGGCCGCTTGTGGTCTGCATTATTACCGTAAAAGCCCAAGATGCCCCTGTCGTTTGATGCCGACTAAGCCAACACCTACACCCGACGATCAGGCCCTGCAGGGCAACAGCTAAATCAGTCCGTGAGGGGCACACCGTATTCCGTCACTTTCGTCCCTGCACTGGGGTGGCTTAGGAGAGTTGCACCGGCACTCATCAGCAGCGTCTCGCAAAACTAGTCGCCACAATGTTGCCGAGGCTAGGTGGTCAGCTCTTCAGTATCATGAGCCGAACGCGCACTATGGCTAGCACAA
>JASHVB010000866.1 GCA_030039695.1 Acetobacteraceae bacterium | reverse complement strand
CAGGGTCAGGACCTGGCTGACGATGAGTCCGCCGACGATCGCAACACCGAGTGGGCGGCGCAGCTCTGAGCCCGTGCCGGAGCCGAGCATCAGCGGCAGCGCGGCGAGCAATGCCGCCATCGTCGTCATCAAGATCGGGCGGAAGCGTAGCAGGCACGCCTGATGGATCGCTTCGACCGGCGACTTGCCCTCCTCTCGTTCGGCCTGCAGCGCAAAGTCCACCATCATGATGGCGTTCTTCTTCACGATGCCGATCAGCAGGATGATGCCGATAATCGAAATCACATCGATGTCGTTGCCCGTGATCAGCAGTGCCACCAGTGCGCCGGCACCGGCCGACGGCAACGTCGACAGGATCGTGATCGGATGAATGAAGCTCTCGTACAGGACCCCCAGCACGATGTAGACGGTGACGATCGCGGCCAGCACCAGGAACAACTCGTTCGCCAGCGAGGCCTCCAGCGCCGCGGCGGCACCCTGGAATGCAATGAGGAAACTCTCCGGGAGATGAATCTCCGTCGCTGCCTGGCGGATCGCGGTCACTGCGGCGCCGAGCGACGAACCCGGCGCGGTGTCGAACGAGATCGTCGTCGCCGGAAACTGCCCCAGATGGCTGATCTGCAACGGTCCGGGGTGTTGCTCAACCTTCACCACCGCCGACAGCGGCACCTGTCCCGTGGTTGACGCCGACGTCGGCAGATAGATGCCGGACAGACCATTCAGTGACTTTTGCAGCGATGGTTCAGCCTCCATGATGACGCGATACTGGTTGGACTGGGTATAGATAGTGGAGATGATGCGCTGACCAAACATGTCGTACAGCGCATTATCCACAGTCGCAGGCGTGATGCCGTAGCGCGCCGCTGCCGAGCGGTTGATCACGAGGGCCACGTCCAGCGCCTGGTTCTCCAGGTCGCTGGCAACGTTCGCCAGATCCGGCGACTTTCGCATCTGCGCCATCAGCTTCGGCACCCATTCGCTGAATGCCGACTGATTCGGATTCTCCAGCACGAACTGGTACTGCGTGCGGCTGACTGAGGCGTCGAGCGTCAGGTCCTGCACCGGTTGCAGGTACAGGGTCACACCGGGGACATTCGCGGTTTCCTGCTGCAAGCGTCGCGCGATTCCAGTGGCGTTCAGGGTGCGGTCGTCCTTCGGCTTCAGGTTGATCAGAAACCGGCCGGTGTTCAGCGTCATATTGGTGCCATCGACGCCGATGAACGAGCTCAAGCTGACGACGTCCGGGTCTTTCAGAATGGCATCCGCCAGCTCCTGTTGACGCTGCCCCATCGCGCCAAACGACGTGGTCTGCGCCGCGACGGACATCCCTTGCAGAATGCCCGTGTCCTGCACCGGGAAGAAGCCCTTCGGCACAACGACATAGAGCCATACGGTAACTGCCAACGTGATCAGCGCGACGAGCAAGGTCAGCGGTTGATGGTCCAGCACCACGAGAAGTGCCCGGTCGTATTGATGGATCACCCAGTTGAAGCCACGCTCCGCCGCCAGGTCAAAGTGCGTGCGCTGCGATTCCGGCCGGTGCTTTACCAATCGCGCGCACATCATCGGCACCAGGGTCAGCGACACGATGGCGGAGATGTCAATGGTGATCGACAGGGTGATGGCGAATTCATGGAACAGACGGCCAACCACGTCGCCCATGAACAGTAGCGGGATTAGCACCGCGATCAGCGACACGGTCAGGCTGATAATGGTGAAGCCAATCTGCTCGCTGCCCTTCAGCGCCGCGGTCATCGGCGAGTCGCCCGCCTCAACGAAGCGGGCAATGTTCTCGATCATGACAATGGCGTCATCGACCACGAAACCGGTCGCGATGGTCAGCGCCATCAGCGACAGATTGTCCAGGCTGAAACCAAGCAAATACATCAGCGCCAGCGTGCCAACCAGCGACAGCGGAACCGACAGGCTGGGGATCACGGTCGCCGGCAGGTTGCGCAGGAACAGGAAGATCACCAGCACCACCAGCGCGATCGCGAGGCCGAGCTCGAACTCCACGTCCGCGACCGAGGCGCGGATAGTGGTGGTGCGGTCGGTCAAGACGGCTACATCGACGGCAGCAGGCAGCGTCGCGGTGAGCTTTGGCAACAACGCCTTGATGTTGTCCACCACCTGGATGACGTTGGCGCCGGGCTGGCGTTGAATGTTCAGGATCACCGCCGGCGTGCGGTTAGCCCAGGCAGCGAGCTGTGTGTTCTCCGGCCCACTGACGACCGTGGCGACATCTCTCAGCCGTACCGGCGCCCCATTACGGTAGGCGATCACTACGTTCAGGTAATCGCCGGCCTCGGTGATCTGGTCGTTGGCGTTGATGGCCGACGCCTGCGCCGGCCCGTCGAAATTCCCCTTCGGAAGATTGGTGTTGGCATTGCCCAGTGTGGTGCGCAGATCGTCGATATTCAGGCCGAAGCCCGCCAGTGCGCGCGGGTTCACCTGCACGCGCACCGCAGGTACCTGGCCACCACTGATGCTGACCAGTCCGACCCCCGGCTGCTGGGAAATCTTCTGCGCCAGCCTTGTGTTGGCTGCGTCTTCCACCTCCGTCAGCGGCAGCGTTTTCGACGTCAATGCGAGCGTCAGGATGGGGGCATCGGCAGGGTTGACCTTGGCATAGATAGGCGGCGCCGGCAGGTCCGACGGCAGCAGGTTTCCCGCTGCGTTGATCGCCGCCTGCACTTCCTGTTCTGCGATATCCAGGCTCAGATCCAGGCTGAACTGCAGGGTGATCACTGATGCCCCGGCAGAGCTGGTCGAGAACATTTGGTTCAGGCCGGGCATCTGGCCGAACTGCACTTCGAGCGGCGAGGTGACGGAGGATGTCATCACCTCGGGGCTCGCGCCGGGATAGAAGGTCTGCACTTCGATGGTTGGGTATTCGACTTCCGGCAGGGCCGAGACCGGCAGGAACCGATACGCAACCACGCCGACCAGGACGATCGCAGCCATGAGCAACGTGGTGGCGACCGGACGCAGGATAAACGGGCGTGAGGGGCTCATTCAGATGCGGGCCCCGCAAGGTGCGATCATTGCGGACTCTGCGCAGCGGGCCGGTGACGCCGCTGGCCCGTACGCGCCCTCTTGCCGGTCTGCCCGCCGGCCGTGGTGCCCGCTGCCTGATTCTGCCCCGGTATCGTGACCGTCACGCCAGCCGCCAGCCGATCGGTGCCGTCGGTCACCACAAGCTGGCCAGGCTGCAGACCGGACAGTACCTCGTCGTAGCCATTGTCGGTCGGCCCGAGCTTCACCGGCCGCACCGAAACCGTGTTGTTGGGGCCGATGACATAGACGAACGTGCCGGGCGCACCGTGCTGCACTGCTGGCACCGGAACCCGCACCACGTCCTTCAGCGTCTTCAACAACAGGCGGGCGTTAACGAACTCGTTCGGGTAGAGCCGCTCGTCCGGATTGTCGAAAATTGCACGCATACTCAGGGTGCCGGTCGTCGTGTCGATCTGGTTGCTGAGCGTTGCAAGCTTCCCTGTGGCCAGCAGGTTCACATTGGCCTGGTCATAAGCGGCAACGCTCAGTGTCGCACCGGATCGCATCTGCTGGATGATATCCGGCACGTCCTGCTGCGGCAGGGAAAACAGCACCGAGATCGGCTGCATCTGCGTGATGACAACGATGCCGGTGGCGTTGGAGGTCTGAATGAAGTTGCCGGGGTCGACCAGCCGCAGGCCTATCTGGCCGTCGATCGGGGAGGTGATGTGGCAATAGATCAGATTCAGCTTTGCATTATCGACCGCCGCCTGGTCGGTTTGCACTGCGCCGGTGTATTGCTGCACGAGGAACCGCTGATCGGAAACCGTCTGCTGGGCGATGGAGTTTTTGCGTTCCAGCGTCTCGTATCGTTGCAGGTCGCTCTTCGCCTGCGCCAACAGCCCCTGCTGCTGCGCCAACTGACCCTGGGCTTGTTCCAGCGCCACCTGATAGGGGCGCGGATCGATCTGCGCGAGGAAATCGTCCTTCTTGACGGTCTGGCCCTCCTTAAAGCCGACCTTGACGAGCTGGCCATTGATCTGCGTGAACACCGTGACGGTGTCGAGCGACGTGACGGTGCCGAGCGCATTCAGGATGACGCGGATATCGCCCTTGCCGATCGTGGCGGCGCCGACCGGTTGCGGCGGGGTCTGCCCGACCCGCGCATGACGACCGGCGCCACCGCTGGGTGCCGCGTGGTGCATCCACCAGTAGATCCCGCCAATGGCGGCGACCACCAGAAGTGCCAATATGATGCGTCCGCGCAGGCGCGAGCGAGGAACGACCGGAGTTTCGCGGAGTTGAGGCTCCTGCCGCGCTTCGGTTTCCTTCGGGTCGACTCGCTCATCCATGGGGCGTCGTCATGCTTTGTCCGCGGTAGTTGGCGGCGCAGCCAACTCGGCTGGCCGGCCGATGGTGGGGATAAAGGGCGAGGCCTCGCCGCAGCAACCCCTGACAGCATAGGGTTACGGATTTCAGTGCTTCGTTACAATTCAGACATCGCAATGGCGATGGCACTCCCGGCATTTGACACCTGCTCACAAGGACGCGACTGCCGCGGGTGGCGTCATGGCAGGGTTCGCCGCGGCGTCACCTTTTACCCGTGCCACGCGACGTCTTTCGGCGGCGGCTGGGTCGGGTCGCAGCGCAGCCACTGGCCGTTCGTGGCGCTTTCACCCGTCAGCGAAAGGATAAAGCCCCAGTGGGTTACCACCAACGTGTTCGCCCAGTCAGGCAGCGCGGCCATTTCCATCCGAAACAGGTCGGCGCGCGCGAAGATGGATTCCGCGGGTTCTTCGACGGGCGGCCACCAAACCTCGTCGATGGCGGAAAAATCATGCTGCGGCCATGTGCGCGCCAGCTCGCTCCGCGGCGTGCCGATATCGCAGGCGAAGGCATAGCGCTCCCGCACGATCGGGTTGATCACCACCGGCACGCCGAGCGCGGCCGCCACGGGCGCGGCGGTCTGCAGCGCGCGCGTGTAGGGTGAGGCGATGATGCGTGCGATCCGCAGATGGGCCAGCTCGCGCGCGGCATGGGCGGCCTGTTCGCGCCCGAGCTCGGTCAGTGGCGCATCGATCACCCCGGGGTCGCGGCGGGTTGCGCCGAAATGCAGGTTGAATTCACTCTGGCCGTGTCGAAGCAGGATCATGCCGCCGCATAACCGAGCCGGCGGCCGCGCCGCAACCTTGGCGAAAGGTGGGATTTGTTTGTCTATCAGCCAAACCGCGCCTATCTGTAGGCCATAAGGAGACCGCCCATGGGTGCCGGAACCGGCTTTCCCGTCGACCTGATCTTGTTTGGGATGATCGCGGCGTTCCTTGTGCTTCGGCTGCGCAGCATCCTGGGGCGGCGCACCGGGTTCGAACGCCCGCCGCAAGCGCAGCCGCTGCGGCCAGGCTCGGCGCAGGCGGCACAGGGGCCGGTGATCGAGGGAAGCGCCGAGCCGGTGACTCCACCCGCCAACCGCGTGGTTCCTGACCCGAACAGTGCGCTGGGGCAGACTCTGGCGCGGATTCACGCGACAGACGCAAGCTTCGAGCCTGCTCGCTTCCTGGACGGCGCAGAGAGGGCGTTCCGCATCATCGTCGCCGCCTTCGCGAGTGGCGACCGGACCGCGCTGCAAGCGTTGCTCTCGGAGGACACCAACCATGCGTTCGAGTCCGTCATGGCCGCGCGCGAAGCCGCCGGCCACACGCAGGTGAGCGAGATCCGCGGCATGGAGAAAGTGGCGATTGAGGCGGCCGAGCTGCGCGGCACGGTAGCGTCTGTCACGGTGCGGTTCGTCTCTGATCAGGTCAGCCTAACGCGTGACAAGAGCGAGCATGTGGTGGCGGGGACGGACGCTGTGACAGAGATCACCGATCTCTGGACGTTCGAGCGCGATCTAGCCACGCGGGATCCGACTTGGCGGCTGGTGGCGGCGAGAAGCGCGTGAGGTGCCGCTAGGAGGTAAGGCCCCCCCGAGGCGGCAGGATCACGCGCGAGTAGAGATGGCGTTGTTCGCGTCACAGCTGGCCCAGGCCGGGGTCGCGCGACTTTCCGGCTGGTCAAGCTGCGCCCGCTTCCGCTGGACCGTTCTTCGCCCGAGCCGGATGTCGCGAACTACGGGTCAATAGCGATGGGCCCTGCCGTCCTTCTCACGAAGTATTTGGCGCAGCGACATGTGCTCGCAGAATCAAATTTCGCCACTACACGCGCTAATTTGCCGCCGCCGACCGAGAACCGATTGCCCTAACTCGCAACGCGTCACGCGTGATTGGCGCAATTACGCTGCAATGGTTCAGGTTGCTAAAGCGCCCGACCAACTTTGGTTGGAACAATCGGTGACCATGACTGCGCTGCCGCCGACCGCTAACTTGTGCGTCTCAGGGCGCCGGCCTGGCCCGTGCAGCCTCCGCGCGCCGCGGGGCGAACACAAGGCCGCCGTAGCACCTATCACGCCGACGATGCTACCAACCTTGTCCGCAGATCCCTTGCCGACCGCACCTGGATCATCGCCAGCGCAGCCGCGCTCATGGCCGCGGTGACGACCAGATAAAAGCTCGGCGACAGCGGATTGCCGGTCTGCGCGATCAGCCAGGTCGCGATGAACGGTGCGAAGCCCCCGAAAATCGTCACTGCCGTACTGAAACTCAACGACACGCCGATCGCGCGGGTGGCGACTGGGAATTGTTCACCCAGTAGCGAGGGTAGCACGCCGCTGTAGCCCGCCTTGAGAAGTTGCAACCACGCGCAAACGAACATGCACGCCCAAAGCGTAGGCCACGACGCCATTAGGAAGAAGCACGGCCATGACGTCAAAACGAACAACCAAGCGGTGACGACCATGATCCGCGGGCGGGCGATCTTGTCTGACCAATGGCCGAATAATGGAGCACCAATCGCGAGTACGATGCCACCGATCAACGTCGCCACAAAACCCGTATAGGCCGGAAGGTGGAGGGTCTTTTCTCCGTAGGTCGGGATGTACAGCAGAATATAGAACGAGCTGTTTGAAATGATCGAGGCGCCGATCGCGAGCACAACCGACAGGGGATGCTTGCTCAGCAGCTCGCCGACTCGCATCCCCTCCGGTTGTCCCGCTTCCAGGAACTCTGGCGTTTCGGTGAGCCGCGAGCGGATGTAGAGCCCGGCCGGACCGACCAACATGCCGAAGACATATGGCAGCCGCCATCCCCAGCTTAGCAGCTGATCGTGCGTCAGCAGCGTGTGCAGCGCGACGCCAAACAATGAGGCGATTGCCGTTATCAGACCGGCCACCGAGAACTGCCAGCTGGCGGCGAATCCGCGGCGCTGCGGTCCATGCTCGATGAGGAAAGCAACTGAGCTGCCGAACTCGCCACCTACTGAAAATCCCTGCAACAGTCGGGCCAGCGTGATCAGGATGGGCGCAGCGACGCCGATCGCCGCGTAGCCCGGAGTCAACGCCATCAGCGTCGTGCCAAGCATCATCAGTGCGATGGACAGCGTCAGCC
>JASHVB010000865.1 GCA_030039695.1 Acetobacteraceae bacterium | reverse complement strand
AGCCGTACAGGCTGAACGCGCGCGCGATGTTGGCCCCCATGGCGAAAGCCGGGTTGCCCCACAGGAAGCGGCTGGCGTCGGGGCCGTCCACCTCCTCCTCGAAATCGAATGCCTCGACCGGTTCTGTGCGCGGACCATATGGCAGACGCGCGAGGTAGCGCGGCAGGCACAGCCCGACATAGCGCGTGTCCTCGCTGGTGCGCAGCGCCCGCCACGCGGCGTATTCCGGGGTCTGGAAAATCCGCGTCAGGTCGCGCGGGTTCGCCAGCTCGGCCCAGGAATCCATCTGCATCACACTGGGCGAGGCGCCGGCAATGAACGGCGTGTGCGACGCGGCGGCGATCTGCGCCAAATCGCCCAGAAGCTGCACATCCGGCGGGCTGTGGTCGAATTCGTAGCCGCCGATCAGCACGCCATAGGGCTCGCCACCGAACTGGCCGTATTCCTCTTCATAGACCTTACGGAACAGCGGGCTTTGGTCCCACGCGGTGCCGCGGAACTTGCGCAGCGTGCGCACCAGCTCGCGCTTGGAGAGGTCGAACACCTTCACCTTCAATGACGGTCCGATCTCGGTGCCGTTCACGACAAGGAACAGGCCGCGCCAAATGGCCTCGAGCTGCTGGAAGTCGGGGTGGTGCAGGATCAGGTTGAGCAATTGGCTCATGGCGCGGTCGATCTCCGCGATCATCGCCTCGATGGCGTGACGCGGATTGTCGCCGAGCACGACGCCAAGCCGCGCCGCCAGTGCCGGCAGCGCCGCGGTCACCTGCTCTGGCAGGCGCCGCTCCTCCGGCGTGACCTCCCGTTCCAGCAGTTCGGCGAATACGCTGGCACTCATGGCATTCCGCGATCCACGCTAGTTGATGTTGATCATCGATCCCTGGAGGGTCATTGTCCCGGTGGCGTTTATCGATGCCGTGCCGGTTGCACTGACGCTGAACGTTCCCGCTGAGATGCTCACCCCGCTCGTGCCGATGGTGATGCTGTTCGATCCGACCTGCAGCGTGATCGACTGATTGGCATTGATCGTGCTGGTGCCGGCGCTCACCGTGATCGAGTGATTGCCCTTCGACACGGTCAGGCTATCATTGCCAGTGGACACGGTGACCGAGTTGTTGCCCTGGTTCACGGTCAGCGAGTTGTCACTCTGAATCGTGACGGAATTCGTGCCCTGCGAGACGGTCAGCGAATTGTTGCCCTGCGACACGGTGATCGAACGGTTCCCCTGCTGCACCGTGGTGGTGGTGTTCTGGGTGATGGTCTCCGTCTCATTGTTCAGCACCACCTTGTTGTAATCCTTCTGCGCCTGGAAGAACACTTCCTCGGACCCGGCCTTGTCCTCGAAACGTAGCTCATTGAAGCCCGTGGGATTGCTACCGTCGTCAGCGGAGGAGTTGGTTTTGATGGTGGAGCGCGTCTTGTTGTCGGGCAGCGTGTAGGGAACCGTCTCGGTGGCATTGTAGACGCAGCCGGTGACGATCGGCCGGTCCGGATTGCCCTCCAGGAACTCGACCACGACTTCCTGGCCGACCCGCGGAATGAAGATGCCGCCCCAGCCCGCTCCGGCCCAGATCTGCGCCACGCGAATCCAGCAGGAACTGTCCTGGTTGTTTTGGGCCCCCACGCGGTCCCAGGGAAACTGCACCTTGATGCGGCCGTACTGGTCCGTATAGATCTCGTCGCCCGACGCGCCGACGACGACCGCCGTCTGCGGACCGCGGATCATCGGGCGCGGCGTGATGCGGTCGAGGCGGAAATGCGTAGTGCCCTTGATTGCCTCGAAACCGCAACGGAATGTGTCGCGCAATTCGCCGCCGGCGGTCGCCATGCCTTCGCCGATCGTCACGCTGTAGGTCGCAGCGATAACGATATATTCGACGTTCTCCGACTCCTCGTAGAATTTCGACAATGTGAACTTGCATCCGGTGTAGAGCTTTCGGCTGTTGCTGGTACCGAAGATGATCTGCCGCCGCGCGGTGATATCCTGGACACGCACATCGCTCAGCGGCTGCCCATTCGTGGTCGCGTCGTACAGGCCGGGGTAATTGTACACCTCATAGGAGCCGTATTCGTGCGTGGCGGTGTTGGTCGAACGCACGGTCAGGTCGGCCGAGGGCGTGGTGAAATTATAGTCGCGATAGGTGACCTTACCGGACACCACCGCCAGCTCCGATGACCATTGCCAGATGTGGTCTTCCACCATCCGCAGCTCGGTCTCCTGCGTCTGAAACGGAATCTCGGCACCGACCGACGAATGCGAGTTCGGATCGTCGCAGAACACCAGGGTGTGCGAGCCGCTACTGTGCTTGTAGTAATAGTAGATCCCGAATTGCTCCATCAGGCGCGTGACGAAGGCGAGCGTGGATTCGTCGTACTGCACGCAGTAATCCAGCAACGGGGTGCCGCCGGCATTATTCTGCCGCTGGTCTTCGAAGTTGGTGAATCCGAAATACGCGAAGAGCCCTGTGATGATATCCCACGCGCTCTGGTTCTGGTAGATGACGCAATCCTGCTGCTGCGACAGCAGCCAGATCCAGGGACGCAGTTCCACCCGATAGCTCGCCGCGCCAGCGCTCAGGCCGGCGTACTCGATGCGGCTGATGATGCCATTGAAGTAGCGCTTGGTGCCTTGCGTGTCCTGCGTGATGGAGACGGTCATGTTGCTGCCGAGCAACGAGAGCAGATCGCCTTTGGCCGTCTTGCTCGACATCAGGGCCACGTAGAGGAATGGCCGGCCGAGTTCCTCGGTTCCCGTCAGCTCGTCGAGCACCAGGGTAAACCCGGGATCCGGATCGATCGTGACATTGGAGTAGGTGGTCGTGCTGGCGGTCGTGTCCGACATCCCTTACCTCGGATCTTGGGCCACTGTGGAAAACACCGCGGCAGGCGGCAGCGCAGCGCGGTCCCGTGGGGGCTGGCATGGCCGCGGCCGACCGGCCCGTTGCGTAACGCTGCCCGAACGCATCGGCGGGGGCGGTGCAAAGGAGGAAAACCTCACAGCTTCGGCGGACAGCGGAAGGCGCGCAGCGACATATTGAACGGGTTGCGCACGCTGTTGGCATTCAGCTCGAACTCTGCGTTCCCAGCCGCACTGCTGAACACGATGCGGAACTTGTCGGGCTGACCGGTCGGGACCAGATGCCCGGAATCCAGCAGGCGCAGCAGCGACCAGGTGTCGTTTTCCTGGGTGACCGACTCCGATCCGCCGCCTGCCGGCGTCATCGTCAAGCGCACCAGCGTGTCGCCGTTCTTGCCGGGCCACTGCATCATCATCGGCTCGATCGGGCCGTGCGCGTAGGTCAGCGTCTGGCCGGCGATCTCGACGCTGACCTGCGCCAGACCGGGATCGAGCGACACCGGCACAAGCTGGAACTGCACCGTCGGCTGCGCACCGCTCGAGAACAGCGCCTGGCGGATATTGTCGGCGCGTTCGAACTCGGAGAGCACGCCGGGTGACAGGCCAAGCTTCGTATGATCGGCCGACTGCCATTGCCACGGC
>JASHVB010000864.1 GCA_030039695.1 Acetobacteraceae bacterium | reverse complement strand
CAGGATCGTCGCGCCGGATTGCGCATGGATCGGCCGACTGGTCACTGGCGTCCAGACAGACTGCCTCTATTCCGGCGACACGGCGGTGCTCAGGAAGCACCTCGCCGGTGGTATCGCTACCGTGCTGATAACGGCGGCGCCGGGGCAGCTGTGAATGCTGGGGCTGTCTGGACGCGTCAACGTCATGGCCAGATATGCGTCACTGGCGCCGGACTGCCCGGCGGCGCATTTTTTATTCCACCTGTGATCAACCCTCCGTTGCGTGGCAGCCGGACCGCAAAAACCTCTATGATTATTACATTCTAGCAAGCTAAACTGCGAATCGGGTTGACCAAAAGGAAAACAACAATGTCTGAAACCAGGGATGCGATCTTGGGTCTCACTGCCCAAATCGTCAGCTCACACGTGGTCAAGAACACCGTGGAGCCGGATCGTCTGCCAGAGCTGATCCGCGAGGTGTACCGCACGCTGGCCAGCATGGAGGGTGAACCGTCGGAGGTAACGCGACCGAAGCCTGTCGTCGCGCTCAGCCGGTCGGTGTTTCCCGACCACGTTGTCTGCGTTGAGTGCGGAAAGAAGATGAAGATGCTGAAGCGCCATCTGATGACCGACCATAAGCTGACGCCGGACCAGTACCGCACGCGGTGGGGCCTGCCGGCGAATTATCCGATGGTGGCTGCCAATTATGCGAAGATCCGTTCGACACTGGCAAAACAGATCGGGCTGGGTCAGAAACGAATTGTCGGGCGTCGCGGCGGCCGCAAACGAGGGTGACCGGCAATCGCCGTCATCGTGAGCGGCGCCCGTCGGCTGTCGTTGCGAGGTGCGCAGCGCCGAAGCAATCTCCCGGAGGAACTGCTTCGGCCTTGCGGCATCGCGGTGACAACGGGGGGAGAAGCACATGCAGCGTCGCCGGCTTGGCAGCCTTGAAGTGGGGGCCATCGGCCTCGGTTGCCTGACGCTAACTGGGGCATACGGAGTGCCGCCGTTAGAAGCCGACGCCATCGCCACAATCCATCGCGCTGCCGACCTCGGTATCGACATGCTTGACACGTCCGACGCCTATGCGAGCGGTGAGAACGAACTGCTGATCGGCCGCGCCGTCGCCGGGCGGCGCAATCGTTACGTGATAGCGAGCAAATTCGGCAATCTGCGTAAAACCGACGGGACGCCCACCGCGGACGGTCGGCCCAGTTATGTCAAGCAAGCCTGTGAAGCGAGCCTACGTCGGCTGAACACCGACGTCATCGATCTTTATTACATCCATCGCGTCGATCCGACGGTGCAGATTGAGGACACGGTCGGCGCCATGGCGGAGCTTAGACGCCAAGGGAAGATCCGCTTTCTCGGTATTTCCGAGGCGGCACCGGCGACGATTCGACGCGCGCATGCGGCGCACCCGATGACCGCGGTCCAGATCGAGTATTCGTTATGGACCCGCCATGTCGAAACCGAGGTACTGCCGCTGTGCGGCGCACTCGGTATCGGCTTCGTCGGCTACAGCCCGCTTGGTCGCGGCTTCCTGGCAGGCGCGATCAATGCGGAACCTGGGGTGGGGGACATGCGCCGGGGCATGCCGCGGTTCAGCCGCGACAACTTGGCACATAATCTTGTATTGCTGGCGGAATTTGCCCGCATCGCTGCCGCCGAACCTTGCACGCCGGCACAGCTTGCCCTGGCGTGGGTCCTGTCGCGCCAGCCGCCGGTGGTGCCGATCGCCAGCAATAGCCGGCGCGAGCGGCTGGAGGAGAACGCTACGGCGGCGTCGCTCGCTGTGTCAGCCGAGACATTGGCGGCGGCTGACCGGTTGTTTGCTGCAGGCAATGTCGCCGGTCTGCGTTACGGCGAAATGGCCGCGCGCGTTGTGGGCATCTGACAAAGCTCAGTAGCCGACGCCTGCCAGACCAGGATATGGAGACAGGTTGGGTGGTTGCACCATGCCCAACCGCCCGCCATTATTTGCCTCGATCGCATCGGACCCAGCCGGCGGCCCGCGGTACACAGTACGGGAGGCCCGACAAATGACCGTAGTCGGTGCCCTCTAAGGTGTGCCACACGTCGACATGCCACTGACCTACATGGCGCCGATAACCATACGACCGCGCAAATTCACGTATGATCCACCAGCCGGCGCGTCACGCTCCAACAGCGTCACCGACATACATGTCATGCCGGTGGTCAGTGTCCGGCCGCTGGAACGCGACGTCTCGCTCCACCTCGAGGGTTTCGCTTTGCTGTATCAGGAGAATGTTATGCAAGATTTCTACGACGATGATGAGGTCCGTAGGCTCTATTATGCAGGAACGGAGCGTGTGCTTGCAGAAGCCACCGGCGCGAAGCGGGTGTTCGTGTTCGACCACACCGTGCGCCGCCGTGTGCAGGGTGCGGTGGATCGCGTGCCCCGCATGCCGCGCCAGCCGGCGGCGCGCATCCACGTTGATCACACGGTGAAATCCGAGCCGCAGTGCGTGCGCGATTATCTCAGCGTCGAGGCTGTGGATTTGTTGCGCTGGCGGCTACAGGTGATCAACCTGTGACGGCCGAGCCGCGGCCCGCGGCACGGCGCGCCACTCGCGGTGTGCGACACGCTGTCGCTAGCGTCTGAGGACCTGGTGCCGTCCGATCTGATCTATCGCGATCGAGTCGGCGAGATGTACGGCGTGACGTTCGATTCGAATCGCCACTGGTTCTACATGCCTCACATGCGGACCAACGAGGCGCTGCTGTTGAAGTTCTCCGATTCGGCGACGGATGGCCTTGTGCGGTGAACCACAGTCTCACAATCGGTGTTCACCTGACGAGATCGGCTGGAGACGAACGGAACCGGCAGCCACCGCCGATCAGTCCGAAGGACACGCCATCGTTACCAGGTTC
>JASHVB010000863.1 GCA_030039695.1 Acetobacteraceae bacterium | reverse complement strand
TGGTCCTCGTCCAGAATGCGCGTCTCGAGGGCGGCGTGGCGCTCTTTCAGGGCATCCAGACGGGCCTGCTGGCTCATGGCTGAGTTCCTCCGCTTCGTCCGATGGCGAGTCCCGCATCCGCCGCAGCAGAAGCGGCGGAACCATGGTAACTCCATTGCCACATCGCCGCCAGTTGTAACTCCGCGGTTCCCCCTGGGTTTGCCCGCCCCGTCCATGCTACCCTGCAGACATGTTGAATGACCGGGACTCGCTGCTGCGCAAGCTGCACGAGCTGCGAAGCGAGCATCGCGACCTGGACACTGTCATCGCCCGGCTGGCGGAGCATGGGGCGGCCGACCAACTGCACCTCCAGCGACTGAAAAAGCGCAAGCTGATGCTAAAAGACGAGATCGCATGGCTGGAGAGCCGGCTGATCCCGGACAGCATCGCCTGACATGGCCGCGTCGGGACCGCTCGTGGGGATCATCATGGGCAGCCAGTCGGACTGGCCGACCCTGCGCCATGCAGCCGAGATGCTGGAACGTCTCGGCGTCTCGCACGAGGCGCGGATCGTGTCGGCCCACCGCACCCCCGATCGGCTGCGCGAGTACGCGCGCACCGCGCGGGAACGGGGTTTGAAGGTCGTGATCGCGGGAGCCGGAGGCGCCGCGCACCTGCCGGGCATGTGCGCGGCGTGGACGTCGCTACCGGTGCTGGGCGTGCCGGTGGAAAGCCACGCGCTGAAGGGCATGGACAGCCTGTTGTCGATAGTCCAGATGCCGGCCGGCGTGCCGGTGGCGACGCTGGCGATCGGCCGGTCCGGAGCGGTGAACGCCGCGTTGCTGGCGGCTTCGATCCTCGCGACGAGCGATCCGGCGCTGGCGGTGCGGCTGGACGCGCTGCGGACGGAGCAAACGGCGGGCGTCGCGCACGAACCGTCCGATTTGGGATGACGATGCGCGCGGCGGCAAGAATCTGCCCCTCCTTTCGAGCGAAGTGGTTGGCAGCAGGGACCGCAGCGACCAGCCCGTGCGAACCCCTCTCCCCGCCCGCCTTCGTCAACGGGAGCGGGAATGACGCGCGGCCATGACATTCCCTCTTCCGCCCAACAGCACCATCGGCCTGGTCGGCGGCGGTCAGCTCGGGCGCATGTCGGCGATGGCCGCTGCACGGCTCGGCTATCGCTGCCACATTCTGACGCGAGAGGTGGATAGCCCTGCCGCGCAGGTGTCCCACGCCGTCACCATCAGCGACTACACGGATCCGGCCTCGCTGCGCGCCTTTGCCGCGGCGGTGGACGTGATCAGCTTTGAATTCGAAAACGTCAGCGCCGAAGGCCTCGACCTGTTGGCCGCGCTGAAGCCAGTGCGCCCGGCGCCGAGCGTGCTGCGCATCAGCCAGGACCGGGTGGTGGAGAAGTCGTTCCTCAACGACGCCGGCGTCGCCACCGCTCCCTGGGCGTCGGTCGCGGGTCTCGGGGATCTGCGCGCCGCCGTCGCGAGGCTTGGATTTCCGGCGGTGCTGAAGACCACGCGTCTCGGCTATGACGGCAAAGGTCAGCGAATGCTGCGCGACGGGTCCGATCTGGAACCCGCCTTTGCCGCACTGGAGCCGAAGCCGCTGATTCTGGAAGGCTTCGTCGACTTCGCCTGCGAGGTCAGCGTGGTGATCGCCCGCGGCGCCGAAGGTGCGGTCTCCACATTCGACGCTGTGGAGAACCGCCATCGCGGCCACATCCTCGATGTGACGCTTGCCCCCGCGCGCATTCCCCCGGAGACCGCGGCGGCGGCACAGGCCATCGCCCGCCGCGTGGTGGAGGCGCTTGACCTGGTCGGGTTGCTCGCGGTCGAGATGTTTGTTGGCCAGGACGGTTGCGTGCTGGTGAACGAGATCGCGCCGCGTCCGCACAACTCTGGCCACTGGACGATCGACGCCTGTCCTGCCAGCCAGTTCGAGCTGCATATCCGCTCCATCGCCGGCTTGCCGCTGCCACCGGCGGTGCGGCATTCCGATGCGGTCATGAAGAACCTGGTCGGGTCGGAGGACGTCGCGCTGTGGTCGGCGATCCTGGCGACGCCCGGCCTGATCCCGCATCTGTATGGCAAAACCGAGGCGCGGCCCGATCGGAAGATGGGGCATGTGACGCGATTGTTCCCGTTGGGCGGCCTGCCCGGCGAATTCGGGGTCGAGGCGGCGCTGCGCCCGTTCTTCACCTCGCCCGCGTAGGTGTGGTTCAGCCGCTGAGACGTGGATCAACGCGTCGCACCGCCCGGGGTGCGGGGAGCCGCACGCCCCTGCCCAGACATTTGGTGTGGCGCAGCAGGCGGCTGGTGTGCCGAGACCGTTATTTCTACTGACACCGCGGCTCTGCGGCCGTACTTGGGGGACGCCGCCCGCGCGGTCACCATCACGCCGGCGGTCCGACCTTCGCACCGCGATGATCGAAAAACGTCAATCAACACGCCGATGCAATTTTGTGCTAGAACGATCCGACGCCAGCCGATTTGAATGAATCGTTTGGCGCGGCGCTGTCTGCGTGTTTTGCGTCCATCTCCCCGGCTATGCCTGGCAACCTGTCCCGCTTGGCAGCCTGCATCTCGCTGCGGCGTTGCCTGCCGGATTCAGCCGCCCGGTAACCGCATTAACGCCTGCCCCGCGCGCATCCGCTCACCCTCGCGCACTCTGTCATCCAACCCGAACGCGGGCGGTGCAAATAGAACAATCGTCGAGCCATGCTCGAACCACCCCATCTCCTCGCCCTTGCGCAAAGTCGCATCGCACCGCACCGTCCGCGGCGCCCCCTCGCGCAGCGCGCACAACGGATCGAGAAACGTCAACCGAATGCCGGCTACCAGGATCGCCGCCACCGCGACCAGCGTCACGCGATGCCCGCCCACATCGAGCCTTGTGCATATCACCGCACGCTCGTTTTTGCAGAACAGATTCTCGACCCGCCTGAGAGCGATCGGGTTCACATTCCACGTGTCGCCGGAAATGTGCGTAACCGACTCGACCCGGCAGT
>JASHVB010000862.1 GCA_030039695.1 Acetobacteraceae bacterium | reverse complement strand
TCGTCTCGGATCAGGCTCATCGCGTGTGCGGTTCCCTGGCTGGCGGCGGTTTCCTTAAGGACGCGCACACCCTAACCCGGATCGTCCGGCGGCTTTAGGACAGGGCTCGTCGAGGCTGGCCAATTCACCCATGCCAGACATCGAGTGCCTATATCGTACGCGCTTGTCGCTCAGCGTGTACACAGCAGGCGGATGTGACGTCTACCTGCGGGCCGGGCGGCGCGCTGTCCGGCGGCGAGCAGCAATTGCTGGCGCTGGCGCGCTGCCTGAATATGCACACCATCGACGAGCCGATAGCCAGACCTGCCTGAACCAGTGGCATACGGCTTGCTCGACCGGCTGTGTCGAAAGCCCGGAGCGGTCCATAGACATGCCTTCACGTCGCGCGGTTCTGGGGGCGTCGGCGCTCGCCGCTCCCTTTCTGCTCTCCTCCCGGTTGCGCGCCGCGCCGTCGCGCAAAGTACGGCTCACCCTCCCCTGGGTCGCCGAAGGCTCCAACGCCTTCGCCTTCGTTGCCAAGGCCAATGGCTACTGGGCCGACGCCGGCTTGGATGTGGACATCAGCCGCGGTTACGGCTCGGTCGCAGCCGCGCAAGCGGTCGGTGCCGGCCGCTTCGAGTTCGGCTTTGCCGTACCCGCGGCGGCTATCCAGCAAGCCTCCAAAGGGTTGCCGATCGTCTCGCTCGCTACGTGCAATTACGACGCCACCATGTGCGTCGCCGTGCTGGCCGGCTCTCCCGTGCACACGCCAAGACAGCTGGCTGGAAAAACCATCGGCAGCACCGTCACATCAGGCGAATACCCGTTCCTGCCGGCCTTTGCCAAAGCCGCCGGCTTCGACCTCAGCAGTGTGCGCAGCGTCAAAGTCGATCCCAACGTACGTCAGCGGGTGCTGATGGAAAGACAGGTCGATGCTATCTCCGGCTTCGCCATCTCCATCGCGCCAGTGCTAGCGGCCAACAACATGCAGGGTCGCTACATGCTCTACAGTCATTACGGCCTGGCCAATTACGGCAACGCACTGCTGACCCGTCCGGAGGTGCTGAAGTCCGATCCGAAACTCTGTGCCGCCATGGCGCAGGGCGTGGAACAGGCCGTGCGATTTTGCTTGCTCAATCCGCAGCAGGCGCTGGACGTCTTCCTGAAAGCGGTGCCGGAAGCCGCACTTGCCGTCAACGGGCCGAAGCAGATAGCGACGGGCCTGGGCATCTTTAACCTCACCGCGATTGCCGCGCCGGCGAAGCAGCATGGCATCGGCATGAGCGAGCTGTCTGACTACGTCAATATGACCGACCTGGTGATGAAATAGCTCGCCGCATCAGACGACAAACGTCCGGATCCCAAGGCGATGTTCACCAACGATTTCGTCGGCGACGTGAAATTAACTCCCACCGAATGGCAGCACGCCGAGGCAAACATCAAGGAATATCGTAGCTTCTTTGCATGAGGGCAGCATGGCCGGCGAGTGCATTCGCGCCGAGAACGCGTGGAAGGTCTACGACACCGCCAAGGGTAAGCTGGAAGCAGTGGCCGGTGTGTCATTCACCGTACCGCGTGGCGAGTTCGTCGCCATCCTCGGCCCGTCCGGTTGCGGCAAGTCTACCCTCTTGATGATGTGCGGTGGGCTGGAGAGCATTACCGCCGGCAGCATTATCATCGACGGCGCGCCGATGACCGGGCCGCGCACCAGCATCGGCGTGATGTTCCAGGAAAGTACCCTGCTGCCGTGGAAGACGGTACTCGGCAACGTCATGTTCCCGATCGAGCTGCTGCATCGCCCGCGCAAGGATCATCTGCATCGGGCACACGAACTGCTGGCAATGGCCGGGCTCAACGGGTTCGAGAATCACAAGCCGCACCAGCTTTCGGGCGGCATGCGTCAGCGCGCGGCGATCTGCAGGGCGTTGGTGTACGATCCCGACATTCTGCTGATGGACGAGCCGTTCTCGGCGCTGGATGCGATCACCCGTGACGAGATGAACGACGCGCTTCTGGACATCTGGAGCCGTTACACCAAGACCGCGCTGTTCGTCACCCATTCGATCCGCGAGGCGGTTTATCTCGCCGACCGCGTACTGGTGATGCACCGCCGTCCCGCGACGATTATCGCCGACATTGTCGTACCACTTGGCCGTCCGCGCGATCCGTCGATCGGCGAGAGCAAAGTGTTCAACGAACTCTGCGGCCATTTGCGCGGCATGATCGAGCACTCCCACCGTGCCGCCCGCGCCGAACAGCCGGTGCTACAACATGCGTGATGGGTCGAGCCGACCGCCAGCAGGGCGCACCGCATCGTGGCAGGCCGTGGCGGATCCCGATGCGGCTGTCATGACCATGCCGACCACGGCCGCCAGGGCACCCGCCGCGTCGCGGCGGCAAGTCTCGGAACGCGCCCTGACCATGATCCTGCCCTCCATCACCGCGGGGCTGTTCTTCGCCGCCTGGCAGGCAGTCACCAAACTCCTGGCGATCCCCGCGGTGATCCTGCCCGCGCCGTCCGACATCGTTCACCAGCTGATCGCCACTTGGGGCGATCTGCTGTACCAGGCCTGCTTCACGGGCGGCGAATCCGTGCTCGCCTGCATCCTCTCCGCCATCCTCGGCGCGGGACTCGCGGCTATGCTGGCCACCTCGCCGGTCCTGCGCGACATGCTCTACGCCAATCTGGTCGCGTTCCAGGTCATCCCGAAGATTGCGCTCGCGCCGCTGTTCGTCGTCTGGCTCGGCATCGGTGCGCCGTCACGGCTGGTGTTCTCGGTATTCATCAGCTTCTTCCCAATCGCGATCACCACTCTGACTGGCCTGCTCGCGACCGAACCGAACGCTGTGCGCCTCTGCCGCTCGCTCACGGCGACGCAGAGCCAGATCTTTCGCCATGTGCAAGTTCCTTATGCGCTGCCATTCTTCTTCAGCGGCATGCGCGTCGCGGCCACGCTCTCCGTGATCGGCATCATCATCGGTGAGTTCATTTCCTCGAACAACGGCCTCGGCTCATACATCCTGCTCGCCAGTTCGCGCGCCGACACCGCGCGCATTTTCGCTGCACTGGCCGTGCTGTGCGGGATCGGGCTGGCGCTCTACGGCATTATCGCGTGGCTTGAGCAGCGCTTGCTCAAGGCCTGGCGCGGATGAGCGGCTGGTTCCCTTTCCCGGACGGCGCGATTGCCGCGCGCGTGCGCACAGCGCGTCTGTCCATGTTCTGCGTGGAGGCCGGTAGTGGCTCTCCGGTGGTGTTGTTGCACGGGCTCGGTTGGGACAGCTCGCTGTGGTTCCCCACGCTGACCCAACTGGCGCGGCAGCACCGCGCGATCGCGGCCGATACCCGTGGCCATGGCGACAGCGACAAACCCGCAGGGCCCTATTCCATTGCGCAGTTCGCCGACGATTGGGCGAGCCTGCTCGACCACCTCAGGGTGCGCGACGCGACGCTGGTCGGCCTGTCGCAAGGCGGTATGGTGGCGCAGGCGCTGGCGATCAACCGCCCCGACCTGGTGGCGCGCCTCGTGTTGGTGGCGACCTCCTGCCGCTCGCACCCCGACGCGGCAGCCAACATGGAAGCGCGCATCGCCGCGCTCGCCGACGCCGGACCGCAAGCCGCCGCACAGGTCGCCGCGGAGAGTATCTTCTCGGCCGCCTGGCGGCGCGAGCACCCCGAGGAACTTGCCCGCTTCCTGCACTGGCGCTGTCTTGCGCCGGCCGAACCGCTCACCGCCGCGATGCGCGCCGTGTACGGCTACGATCTGTCTCACGGCCTGCCCGGGATCCGCGTCCCCACGCTGGTTATAGCGGGAACGGGCGACACGCTGATCCCGCCTGTCGCCTCGCAACAGATCGCTGACCTGATCCCGGGCGCGGAACTGCATCTGCTGGCGGATGCCGGGCACATCATCCCGGTCGAGGCGCCCGACGCCTTCGCCCGCCTGTTGCAGGACTTCCTGCAACGCACCCCAGCCACGTCGCACAGCATGGAGGCATCCCCATGAGCAGCGCCGCCACCCCGGTGAAGCGTAAGAAGGCCTCGTCCGCACCGACAGGTGCCTATGAGATCGTGCTGAAAGGCGGCCGGGTCATCGACCCGGCCAGCGGGACCGATGCGATCCTCGATATCGCAATCCTGGGCGACAAGATCGCCGCGGTCGGCGCCGATCTGCCGGCCCCATCGCGGGCGCGCAAGATCAACCTGTCCGGGTCTGTGGTGACGCCGGGGCTGATCGACACCCACGCGCACATCTACGAGCATGTCACCGGTGATTTCGGCTTGAATGCCGACATGGTCGGCGTGCGCAGCGGCGTCACCACGGTGGTCGACCAGGGCGGCGCTTCTGCGCTGACCTTCAACGGCTTTCGCCAGTATGTCGTCGAGCCGGCACAGAGCCGCGTGCTCAGCTTCATCTCCGCTTATCTGGCCGGCGGCCTGCTTGGTCACCGCTACGTCGATCTCTACGGCCCAAGCGGCATCAACGTCGCCGCGATCGTCAAGACAGCGCGGGAAAACCCGTCGCTGGTGAAGGGCATCAAGGCGCATGCCGAACCCGGTGGCTACTCCCGCTGGGGTCTTGAATCGCTCAAGCTCGCCAAACAGGCGGGACGCGAACTCGGGCTGCCGGTTTACGTCCACCTCGGCACGCTCTGGCCACAAAAGGAAGGCGTAAGCGTCGATCCGCAAAGCATCATCGAGCAGGTGGTGCCGTTGCTGGATGCCGGCGACGTACTGGCTCATCCCTTCACCCGCTATCCGTCCGGCTTCGTCGCAAAGGACGGCAGGGTCCACCCGCTGGTGTTCGAGGCACTCGCGAAGGGCGTCACGATCGATGTCGGCCGGGGTGCGCATTTTAGCTTTGATAATGCGCGCGCGGTGATCGAGGCCGGCGTCCTGCCCACCACGCTCGGCGCCGACCTGCACGGCTACAACATCAAGTTCCCGGATGGCGGCCGCTGGTACCGCGGCATGTTCACCGACACGGCGGACATGGAACCGCCGGAAGACGCGTCACTGCCCTTCTCCACGCCGTACGGCATCCATCACGCCATGACCGAGATGATGGCGCTGGGTGTCGCCTTGCCGCAGGTGGTGGCGATGGCGACCAACCATGCAGCCAACCTGCTGCGCATGCAGGACCGGATCGGCGCGCTGAGGGCTGGGATGGACGCGGACATTTCGGTGTTCCGCGTGCTGCAGGGCGAATGGACGCTGCGCGATTCCAACGGGGTGGAGGTGGTGGCGCATCAATTGCTGCACCCCGAGCGTGTGGTACGCGCCGGCAAGGTCATGGGCGCGGACAGCCCGCTGTTGCCCGACCTGAAGCAACTCGCCGCGTGAAGACACGCATTGCGGAGGATCGAGCGATGACGAAGCGTCTCGCGTCGTGGCGTGCGAAGGCTCGCGACCCACGACGGGCTGCAGCGGCCAGCGATATTTGTGCTTCGCAGGCCGCTATCGGCCATGCCGCCCGGGGCACCCTGCCCCGCCGCATCCTGCTCGCTGCGGGCGCCGCCGCGGTGAACGCGGGCATCGGCGCCGCCCTGCCGCGACCCGCCATTGCCGCCATGCGAACGGTGAAGTTTACCCTCCCCTGGCTCGCTGAAGGCACCTCGCTGTTCCTGATCGCCGGCAAGGCCAAGGGCATCTACGCCAGACACGGCATCGATATCGACATCAGCCGCGGCTACGGTTCGATGGCCGCCGGCCAAGCCGTCGCCGCCGGCCGGTTTGAATTCAACACCATGATCACCACCCCAGCGATTCTGTTGGTCGCTAAGGGCCTGCCATTGGTCTCGCTCGGCGTGCTGGACTACGACGCTGGCATGGGCGTCGGCGTGCTGACAGACAGCACGATCACTGCGCCGAGAATGCTTGCCGGCAAAAAGATCGGCGACGTGCCCACCTCCGCCGAATTTCCGTTCTTTCCGGCCTACGCCAAGAAGGCCGGCTTCGACCTCAAGACGATCCAATTCGTCAACACGGATGCCAAGGTGCTGGAGCGCGTGCTGGCCGAAAGGCAGATCGACGCGATGACCGGCATCGCGGCGTCCAGCCTGCCAATTTTCATCTCCCGTAAGGTACCGGTGCGTTGGATGCTGTATTCCTCGGTCGGTCTGCCGTCCTACGGCAGCTCGCTGGTAACCACGAAAGCCACGCTGGAGGAGGAACACGCGTTGTGCGCGGCTATGGCGGCGGCGACGTGCGAGAGCCTCGCCTTTGCGCTGACTGAACCGCAGGAAGCCACCGCGCTGTTCCTCAAAGCACTCCCGGAGATGTCGCTGAATCCCGGCGTCAAAGAGTTCCTGCGCGTTGGGCTGGGGCTGCACGACTACGCCGTGGCAAAGCCGCCGGCCAAGCAGCATGGGCTTGGTTACGCCGATCCCAAAGTGCTGGAAGGCATGGTCGATCTGGTCATGCAGTATGTGGCCACCAAGGACATGAAGCGACCGGCGCTGTCGGCGTGGTTCGACCCGGAGTTCGGCGGCAAGGTGGCATTAACGCCGGCACAGTGGGCCGAAGTCGATGCCCGGGTCGCCGGGTTCGGCAAGCTGATGTCCTGACGCGCAATGTCGCGATTCCACAGTCTGGCCGCCCGGATCATGCCCATCGGAGATGTCGCGCGGTGGCGGCCAAACACGCGCCACCGGCGATGTGTGGCCGGGCACGCGAAGCACCGAGTTATTCCCGCACGCGGACAGGTTTGGCCATGACACAGAGCATCGCCACCATTCCGACAGTCCTGGCCCGCAGGCTCCGCCGTCCCGCGTTGTCGCGCCGCTCGTCGCTGGGCCGCGTCGCATGGCGGCCGGTCCTGCTGCCGATCCTGTTCGCCGCCGCCATGCTGCTGGCGTGGCAGGTGCTGACGGTCTGGCTCGCCGTATCGCCGATGCTGCTCGTACCGCCGACCGCAGTGTGGGCGATGCTGGTGCGCGCAATGCCAATTCTTCTGCAACAGGCTTGGCCAACGTTCGTTGATACTGTCGTGGGCTTCCTCATGGCTGCCGTGCTAGGCGCCACGCTGGGCGGCTTGATCGTGGTGTCCCGCCGCGTTGAGCAGGCGCTCTGGCCGCACGTGTTGGTCTTTCAACTGGTACCGAAGGTCGCGGTGGCGCCGTTGTTCATCATCTGGCTTGGCATGGGTGCCAGTTCGCGTCTGGCCTTCGCAGTGTTTCTGTCGTTCTTTCCGATCGCCGTGTCCGCCGCCGCCGGCTTCCGCGCCGCCGATCCCATCGCGCTGCGCCTCTGCCGCTCGCTCACCGCAAGTACCTGGCAGATCTTCTTTCGCGTGCGGGTGCCCTACGCCATCCCGCACATCTTCGCCGGCCTGAAGGTCGGCGTCACCGTCGCGATTATCGGTGTGATCATCGGCGAGTTCGTCACCGCGCAGGAAGGTCTTGGCTACATCATCATGTTCGCCTCGTCCGCCGGGGAGACGGCGCTGGTGTTCGCTGCCATCGCGCTGCTCTGCGTCATCGGGTTGCTCCTGTACGGCGCCGTGGCACTCGCCGAACTGTTCGTGCGTCGCTGGTATGGCGCGCCCATCAGTGCAGGCAGTTTGGTATGAATTCGGCGTGCCCCGCCGATGCGGTGCAGCAGGGCCGCCCGGTCATCGTACGGCTCAACGAAACTCGCTCGGTCATCCTGTGGCGTCGCTCAGACGGAAGCCTGGCCGCGTATCGCAACGCCTGCCCGCATATGGGGATCGAGCTGGACTGGGAACCCCGGCGCCTGCTGTCGCGCAACGGCCGCTATCTGCGTTGCACGGGCCATGGCGCGCTGTTTCGCCCGGAGGACGGCGTTTGCGTTTTCGGGCCGTGTGCCGGCGAGGCGCTCAGCGCGATCGCCCTGGAGGTCGACCACGGCATGGTCGTCGTGAATGCCTGAGGTGGTCGGGAGCAAGCGTCTCCTGGTGAGCGGCGCCTCCTCGGGCATCGGCGCTGCCAGCGCATTGATGCGGGCTGAGGCCGGCGCGCAGGTGCTCGCCACCAGCGGCAATGCCGAGAAGGAGGACGCACTGGCGGCGCTCCGGGCCGCTCGTGCAGCGGGGCAACCGGCGGAGGTCGCCGTCGCAATCCATGGCGCCGTGACGGCGCGGCCGCGCGTTTGCGCCGACGTGATCGATCTCCATCCCGTCGGGCAGCCATAGGAGAAACCGATGCTGGTGGCATTGCGATCCCGACGCCACATCGCCCCCTTCGCACTGCACCGCCCCGCGACACCGGCAGAGGCGCTGGCGCTGCGTCAGCAATCCGGCACCAGCGCCTGGCTCGCCGGCGGCCTTGATCTGATCGACTGGCTGAAGCACGGCCACCCGATCGAGCGCGTGATCGGGCTGAACGGCATACCCGGCCTGGCGGCGATTGACGGCGGCCCCGACGAATTGCGCATCGGCGCCATGGCGACACATGCCGCGATCGCCGAAAGCCCGTGTTTGGCGCGACTGCTGCCCGACCTGCCAGCGCTCTGGGACTCAGTGGCCAATCCGCGTGTGCGCTACGCGGGCACGCTCGGCGGTAACGTCATGGCGCGGCGGGCGGGGTATGACGGGTTGCCCGCGCTGCTGGCACTGGACGCACAGGTCGAGATCGCGACCGCGCAGGGCAGCGAGCGCGTGACGCTGGACCGGCTGGCCTCGCCGGAAACGCTGGTCACTGGCTTCGTCATTCCGCGGCCCGGGACACTGCGACTGTTCGCCGACCGCTCATTGCGTCCAGCATTATTGCTTTGGCTCGGCCTCAGCATGACCGACGACCGAATAACCGCGCTGCGCGTCGCCGCCGGCATGGCGCA
>JASHVB010000861.1 GCA_030039695.1 Acetobacteraceae bacterium | reverse complement strand
GCAGAATAGAGGCAGTGAAATTGCATTCATGTTCGGCTCTGCTGAGACCGGCGTGTTTTGGCTGTTGCTGGCTAAAGGGACCGTCCCAGCACCGCGCTGCCGATAGGGTCCGATTCGGTTGACCGGTCATCGCCGCCGACGGCCGGAGCGTCGAGGCACCCCGATGCGCTTGTCGCTCGCAGCAAGAGCCTCAGACGTCGTATCGAACGAATGGCACGTAGCGGTTTCGATGTTGATCGAACCGGTACGCAAGAGCAGGCTGTGTCAGTCAGCCTGAAGCAGGATCATGTCCCGGTTCCATCTGCTGCTGCCTCTCTCGGGTTTTCTGGGCATCGTATCGCCTGCCTGGGGCAACGAGCAGAACGCCTGCGCGTCCGGCGCCGGCACATTGCTGATCGGCACCGTCATCTCTGGCCCGCGATTTGCGCATGGGTATGATCGGCACGGCGTGGAACTCTCCCACACCCACATTCGATTGCGCGGCGTGAACGGCCAGATCTACGACATCGCCATCGATGACGTGTTTGCCGATGGCTACGATCAAGCTGGCGAGCGCGTGCCTGCACCGCTCTCCCAGATTCGCACCGGCGACCGTCTCGAACTCTGCGGTAAGCCGTATGCCACCGGCCGCCCCGGGATGGACTGGGTGCACGCCAACTGTGGCGATCAGCCGGCGCCGGACCAGCCGAATGGCTGGGTGAAAGTGATCGGCCCAGATGGCGGAGCAGGCCCGAACTTAGCGGCGAACCAGGAGTACTGCCGCCTCTGGCAGCGGCGCTGACGCGATCACTCCCGCGACCTCTCGGTTGGAGCGATGCTTTTCCACAGCAGCACGGGGCGCAGCCGGGAGGGCTGTGCTCTCCGGCCCGAGATCATCCGCATTCCCGATACGCTCTCTTGATCAAGAGCAGACCGCTCGCAAACCTCGCTCGCTCGAGGGCGGGACCGATGACGGCCCTGCATTCGTAAGCGGCCGCCATTTGGTAAACTCGATCTGCCCGGCGTTGCCTAACGGACCGAGCGACAGGCAACGCCAACGCGATCTCAGCCAGAGACGAAGAATTCGTCCGTTGGGAAGTTCCGATACAGCAATTCTGCGCCGTCGGCGCGCCGCACAATCATGTCCTGAGTGCGGCGCGTCCGGTCACGCCCCTCCAGATGGCGCCAAGACACCACACCCACACCATGCCGCGGGTGAAGCAGCAACAGACCGGGGCTGCAGGGATCGGCGATGTCGTCGCTTTGTCGCCGCGTGGCCGCACACATTGTGCAGTCCGTCACAGCCCGATCAGTTAAGCCCCGGGGCGAAACCGGGCCTTGGAACGGCTTCGCCGACGCCGGCGGGACAGGCGGTTTTCGGCATGTGCCTGCATGCGCTGCGGCTGAAGCAACGGTGCCGAACCGCCGGCGATCTGCAGTTTGGCACCGGTCATGCGCTCGATGCTGCGCAATGCACCTTGCTGCGTGGAATCGGCGAAGGATATGGCCACGCCGGTCGCACCGGCACGCGCCGTGCGGCCGATGCGGTGCACATAGTCCTCTGGTTGTGCCGGGAGATCGAAATTGATGACGTGCGAGACAGACGTCACATCGATCCCGCGCGCGGCAATATCGGTTGCCACCAGCACGCGCGCCCGGCCTGTCCGGAATTGCTCGAGGGCTTTCTGGCGCGCTGGCTGGCTCTTGTTGCCGTGCAGCGCGGCCACACGCACGCCGCCGGTATCAAGCGCATCGGCGACCTGGTTGGCGCCGCGCTTCGTGCGGGTGAACACGATGACCCGTGATAAGGCGGGGTCGGCCAGCAGGCGACCCAGCAGCGCGCGCTTCTCAGCAGGTTCGACGAAGTGCACGTGCTGCTCGATCGGCAACGCGGCCGGCGCGCTTTGAGCGAGATCCACGCGGAGCGGATCATGCAGCAGGGTCCCCGCGAGCGTGGCAACCTCCGGCGGCATGGTCGCCGAGAACAGCGCCGATTGCCGTTGGTCTGGCAGGGCCGCGCTGATGCGGCGAATGTCGCGAATAAAGCCTAGGTCGAGCATGCGGTCGGCCTCGTCCAGCACGAACTGGCCGACCTGGTCGAGCTTCAGCTCGCCGGTGGCCATCAAGTCACAGACGCGGCCCGGCGTGCCGACAACGATATCGGCACCCCCGCGCATGCGCTGCACCTGCATGAAGCGGCTGACGCCGCCCAGGATGGCGACGATGCGCAACGGCTGCTTGTTAGCAAAGCGCCGCACGCTGCCTTCGATCTGCAATGCCAATTCGCGCGTGGGCGCCAGAATGAGAGCGCGTGTGGCGAAATGGGCGGGACGAACGGGCGTGCTGATCAGGTGCTGCAGCATCGGCAACGCGAATGCGGCGGTCTTGCCAGTTCCTGTCTGGGCGATACCGAGCAGGTCGCGACCGGCGAGCAGATGAGGGATGGCACTTGCCTGGATGGGCGTTGGTTCAACGAAGCGCGCTTTTCCGAGAGCGCACAACAGCGGCTCGGTGAGACCGAGCGCCGAAAATGTGTTTAAAGTCACGAAGTCAATGCTCCGGCGCCCGCGATGCATGATGTTGCGGTTAGACGGACGCCCTGGTGTTCGCCTGCCCGCGCGACAATGGGGCGAACGCGTTAGAACGGGTTTTCCGGGAGGGCTCGCCGTCCAAAGTCGGACGAAATGCCAGTCACGCAATCACGGAGTTGTCCGCATATATCGGATGAATCAAGGCCGAAGCAAGGCCTCCCCGCGGATTTCGCTGGCCCGCGTCACGACAATGTCGTTGCGGCGGCAGGGCGGCCGGAACACACGAAACCCGACGGCTGCGAAGAGGATTGAGCCCCTGCTATCATTTGGTGCCCCCCACCACAGCACCGGATCACTGCATGCACGCTTTCAGCCCGCTCTACTCGGTTTCCGGCTTCCTCGTTGGATTGCTGGTGGGTCAAACCGGCATGGGTGGCGGCTCACTGATGACGCCGATCCTGATCCTGCTGTTCGGCGTGCATCCCGCTACCGCAGTCGGCACCGACCTCTTGTACGCATCGGCCACCAAAACGGTCGGCACACTGGTGCACGGGGCAAATCATACGGTGGAGTGGCGCGTCGTCGGCCGCCTCGCCCTTGGTAGCGTGCCTGCGACCGCCCTGACGCTGCTGCTGATGTCCCGTCATGAGCTGGCTGGCCCTGGGACGTCGAGGTTCATCAACGTCGTCCTTGGCGCTATGCTGCTGCTCACTGCCGCCGCGCTCCTGGCCCGCCACCGGATCCTCGCCCTGGTGGGCAGCCGGCTGGGAAGCCAGCCGCCGCGCCTGGTGGCCGCCCTCACGATCCTGACCGGTGTGGTGCTGGGCATCCTGGTCACCATCTCCTCGGTCGGTGCCGGCGCGATTGGCGTGACGGTGTTGCTGGTGCTGTATCCCAGGCTATCGATGGCGCGGATCGTTGGCTCCGACATTGCCCATGCGGTGCCGTTGACCCTGATCGCCGGTCTCGGGCACTGGTGGGTGGGCGCTGTGAACTGGGGGATGTTGGGAGCTCTGCTGACGGGCTCTATTCCCGGAATTATCCTCGGCAGCTACCTGGCGGTCCGGGTGCCCGATTTCGTGCTGCGGCCAATCCTGGCAGTCACTCTTTGCGCGGTCGGCGTGCGGTTGGTTTGCTGAGCGATTGCACGGTGGTCCCGCCGATGAGCCGCGACCCGCACCCTGGAGAGACCCGCGGTCGCGGCATAGCGATCAGCGCCAGCACAAGCTGCGTGCCGCAGCGCGCCGCAGCGATCGCCGTGGAACCTGTGGGCACCAGCGCCGTCATCGTGGCGGCTCCCACGCATAGTGCACATCGGGTTCGCGCTCCTCGTTGTCTCCCTCGGTGAAAAGGGTCGCGCGGAAGCCATGCCTTTCATAGAAGGCCCTGGCGCGCGTGTTCCTTTGAGACGTCGCGAGCACGACGCGGCGCGGGCTCAGACTGAGTGCCTGGCGCAGCAAGGCGGTCCCGACACCTTGGCCCTGATGATCCGGATGAACATAGAGGTGATCGAGGTCTTCGCCGTCGATGAGCATGTAGCCAACGACGCGGCCGCCTTGCCGGGCGACCCACCAAGCTGCGGGGCGATCGCAAACGCAGCCCGCGAACCACACGCGCGTCTCATCGTCGGTGTGCGGCCTGGCGAGATAGGGCATCGCCACCCGCCGGGCGGTCAAATGAATGTC
>JASHVB010000860.1 GCA_030039695.1 Acetobacteraceae bacterium | reverse complement strand
ACGTCGCCATTGACGATGCGCAGTGCGAGACCTTCCACGATGGCGGTCTTCCCGACGCCAGGTTCGCCGATCAGCACCGGGTTGTTCTTGGTACGCCGCGCCAGTACCTGGATCGTGCGGCGGATTTCTTCGTCTCGGCCGATGACCGGGTCGAGCTTGCCCTGGCGCGCCATCTCGGTGACGTCGCGGGCATATTTTTTCAGCGCGTCGAATGTCGCCTCGGCATTCGCCGATGTCACTTTGCGGCCCTTGCGGATATCGTTCACCGCCTTCTCGATGGCCTGCGGCGTGGTGCCGGCACTTTTCAGCGCGCGGGCCGCGGGGGTGTCCGATGCGGCGAGTGCGACCAGCAGCCGGTCTTGGGCGACATATTCGTCGCCGGCCTTAGTGGCGGCTTGCTCGGCGGCATCCAGCACACGCACCAACTCCGGGGTGATCTGCGGTTGGCCGGCGCCCGACCCCTGCACTTTCGGCTGGCGGGCGATCTCTGTCTGCACCGCAGCGGCCGCGAGCTTCGGATCGCCGCCGGCGGTCCGGATCAGGCCCGCTGCAGCGCCTTCTTCATCGTCCAGCAGTGCCTTCAGCAGATGTTCCGGCGTGATGCGCTGGTGGAACTCTCGAATCGCAATGGTCTGCGCAGCCTGCAGGAATCCCTGAGCGCGCTCGGTGAACTTCTGGATGTCCATGCCTCTTTGTCCCTATTCTCAGGCGACCAGCCCCGCCCGCCCCTTTTCCTCAGGCAACGGGTACGTGAAGCTTTAGCAGGCAAGTGGTAAGCGGTTGCGGGTGCCTCAAGGGGGAGTGCCGCATGCGCATCGAATATCTCTACCGCTACCCGGTGAAAGGCCTGACCGCCGAGGCGCTGGAATGGGCCGAGGTCAAGCCGGGCGGCTGCATCCCCTGGGACCGCGCCTTCGCCCTCGCACAGGGCGACTCGGGCTTCGACCCGGCCTCACCGCGCTGGCTGCAGAAGGCTAACTTCATGTGCCTCATGAAGAACGCCCGTATCGCCGGTCTGTTCTCGTTCTTTGATGCGAGGTCGGGAATGCTCGCGATCCGGGCGCCGGATGGCAGCGCGGTGGTGGAGAACGCTCTTACCGAGACCGGTCGGGAGCGGATCGGTGCGTTCCTGACCGCCTTCATGGGCGAGGAGGCGCGCGGCACTCCGGCATTCCGCTACGCGGAGGGGCACAGCTTCTCCGACCAGCAGCGGAAGGTCATCAGCCTGATCAACCTGGCGAGCCTCCGCGACTATGAGGCGCGTGCCGGAGCGCGGCGGCACCGACGACGGTTCCGTGCCAATGTCTGGTTCTCCGGTGCGCCGGCCTGGGCGGAGCGCAACTGGGTGGACCAGCAGCTCCAATTCGGCGGGGCGGTGCTACGGGTGGTAAAGCCGATCACCCGCTGTGCCGCGACGCAGGTCAACCCCGAGACGGCGGTGCGCGATATTGATCCGCTGGCGGAATTGCAAACGCTGTACGGCCATGTAGAACTTGGGGTGCATGCCGAGGTGGTCGAAAGCGGCCGCTTCGCTGTCGGCGACTCCATCGCGCTGCTGCCATAACAGTTGTTGGTCGCTTGGCTATTCGTCGTGTCGAGCGAATTTGTGATCGTGCCGCGGTAGATTGTCATTTGAGTACTCGCGAAGGTGTGAGGCATCATCGCACCGTTTCCTCCCGAACTTAGTGCCGTCGGGGCCAGCGGCCCCGCAGGCCCCGCGGCTTTTTGTCGGGCAGGACAGTTCCGACGGCACGACGCGAGCTCACGACGCACGCTCGGCGGTGGAACACCGTGTGGCGCGATGATGACGATCTGGCCTCGCCATCGGGGCGAGCCCGCAGAGTCCCGGTGGCGTTGCGGCGTCTCTTGTGGCGGCGAGCCACGCCGCGGGACTTATGATCACCCGAGCCGGAATCGACGTGATGTAAACGGCCGGACGCACGGTCCGGTTATCCGACGCTGTGGTCCTCTCGTCATGCTCGGCCGATCAATAGCAGGATGATAATGATGATCAGCACCAAGCCCAACCCACCGCTTGGGTAATAACCCCAGCCCGCGCTATACGGCCATGTCGGCAGCGCGCCGAGGAGCAGCAGAATCATGATAACGATGAGCAGCGTGTATAACACGTTGGCTCACTCCCGTGCCATTTGAGCTATGGATTGTAATGAGTGTGTTCGGCCGACTGGTTGGTCAGGCCGCGCCCGGCGGCCGAAAGATCCTCACCGGCACCCTGCGTGGTGTAGCAGGCGGACAGCAGCGGCGCGAACGCGAGCAGTGTGGCGAATGTGATGGCGAGCGCGAGTTTGCTACGCATGGCGTTGTCCTTTCCTGTCAGTGGATCCGGTACGCACAACGCATAACGTGTGGAAGCGCACTAAAATCCATCGGATCACGCGGTTGTCGTCTCAGAAGTGATTGATGTCACTGCGTCTTGAGCCATTGGTTGTCTGCGCTTACGCTCGCGATGGCGCGATCGGCAGGAGACGGGCAATGGCGGGCCTCTACTACGACGAATTCTTTATCGGTCAGGAGTTCGAACATCCTTGGACCCGCACGGTCACAGAGATGGACAATACGCTGTTCTCGGCCCTGACCCTGAACGTTCAGCCGCTGCATCTCGATGCGCATTTCGCTGAGAAGACCGAATTCGGCCAGCGCATCGTGAACTCCATGTTCACCGCAGGACTGATGGTCGGCATGAGCGTGAACGACACGACGGTGGGAACGACGGTCGGCAATCTCGGGTTCACCGATATGCGGTTTCCCAAGCCGGTGTTCCACGGTGACACGTTGCGCGCGCGCACGAAGGTTGTCGCGATGCGGGAGAGCCGGTCGCGGCCTGATGTCGGCATCGTCGATTTCGAGCATACGTGCTGGAACCAACGTGACGAGATGGTGGCAATCTGCCGGCGCCAGGCGATGATGCGGAAGAAGCCCGGCGAGCAAAACCGTCTCCCGTCTGCGGGAGAGGGGGGCGAACGAAGCGGGACGGGTAGGGCATGAAGGGCGCCGAGTTGCGCGTGCGTCCCGCCCGTCATCGGCCACGTCCGGGGCACCCTGTCCCACGCAGCGGGAAAGTGCTCACGCGGCCGCCGCGATCACCCCCAATTCCATCAATCGCGCGATTTCGTCGAGGGAAAATCCCGCCTCTGCCA
>JASHVB010000859.1 GCA_030039695.1 Acetobacteraceae bacterium | reverse complement strand
AAAGGAGAGAACGTATCTCGCTCAGGCGAGGCCATGTCCGAGCATCCTGGCGGCCGTGCTGACCGTAAGCGGCCTCGTGCTCATGAAGATGCCTAGCTCGCACTGAGCCTGGATGCCCGGACGTGGTCTTACCTGATTGACACAAGTTGGCTATCCAACAGGTGCAGATTCACTACGCTGCATGAACGGCCGGATGGGTTTACCGAGAATGCTCCGGAGGAGATCGCAAATGGATATCGCTTTTATAGGCGTCGGCAGTATGGGCGCTGCCATGGTCCCGAACTTGGTCAAGGCCGGGCATGGAGTGAGCGTTTGGAACCGCAGTGCCGAAGCCATAAAGGCGCTGGCAGGCGTTGACGAACTGCCATCTCCCGAAGCGGCTTTTGATAAGGAAGCCGTGCTGACGATGCTTGCGGACGACGCCGCTGTCCGCAGCGTTGTCGTTGAGTCTGGAGCGCTGAAAGCTGCGCGCCAAGGCTGCATCCATGTGATGATGGCCACGATCTCGCCCGCACTGGTCGAAGAACTAAAGGCGATACATCGTGAGGCCGGCGTTGCCTATGTGGCGGCTCCGGTGATGGGCGTGCCCGCTGTCGCAGCGCAGGCGCAACTGAATATCCTAGCTGCTGGCGACCCTGCTGCTATCGGTGTCGTGCAGCCCCTTTTCGATGCACTTGGCCGCGAGACCTGGCTGTTGGGAGACGACCCGGTGCATGCCAATATCGCTAAGATCGCCAATAATATGATGATTACTCTCGCAATCGAGGCCATGGGCGAGGCAACTGCACTGGTCGAAGTCTACGGCTTGGCGGCAGGCAAATTTCTAGAAGTCGCCACCAATACTGTCTTCGCCAGCACTAGCTATCAACGCTACGGCGGCTACATCGCTACAAACACATATGAGGCCGGCTTCAAACTTACGCTTGGCCTTAAAGACGTAGATTTGGCGCTGAACGCCGCAAAAGCGAAGGGCGCTCCCCTGCCGGCGGCCGTCGTCGTGCGCAACACCATGGCGGAAGCCGTCGACCAAGGTCTGGGCGCGAAAGACTGGTCGATTCTTGCCAAAGTCACTCGCCAGAAGGCCGGCCTGGATCAGAGATCTTGAATTTCGCACCAAGTCGAAGGTCAGCTTTCCACCCGAAGCAGTCACCGAACGAGGCGGTTGGTATTATTCCTCCGGACTCGGTGGGCAACTTGGCAACGAGCAAAGGCTTGAAGGCCCGGAGCTCTGTTGCCGTTGCCTTCGGCGGCCAATCGCTTGGCCGCCGGTTCTGCGCGATGCAGGTGTGGCTCGACGGGCCGGTCATCCTGCAGCCATGATCCCGGCGCTTCGGAGCGACTGCGCGTTCCACTCCGCGTCGGCGGTGCCGATCAAAACCGCAGCCCGGAGTCTCGCTGCCATGTCGGCATGGTCCTGCGCCACCCGGGACCAATAGAGCTGTCGCGCTGATGGTAAACCAGCAAGTTGCGATTAACGGTCAATTTTCCTACCTGTACCGGAATGATAGCTGGTGCTGCGGTCAACAAGTTTATGGTGTGACTCGACTGCGAGCGGGAACTGGTACGCCCAAACCTTTGGTGATGCACCAGAAGCAGTTTATTGCGCATAAGGCTCAGGATGCCGCGTGATCTGTTGCAGAATAAGCGTCAATCGTGCGCATTTCCCGTCCACCATCGTTAGCGGTTTTCCTCGAATCTGAGTGCAGAATAAACATCAGCGCGACAGCGGCGATGCGTTTTCGCGGCCTGCTCCGTGGTGGCACGGTGGAGAAATTGGACGTGTGGTTGAGAGACGCTCGCCGGTCCGGCATCTATGGCATGCAGCGCTTTGCCAGAGCATTGCGGCACGACATCGAGGCCGTGCGGAATGCCGTGCCAGAAACGTGGAGCAATGGGTTCATTGTTTGCGCCCTCCCCCCAAGCTGGATTGCTGGAAGGGCTGCAGATTATCTCTACATGCGATCCGTTAAACAGTTGGAATCACGGAACATCATCCGGCTACCCGACATAGTCGGGAGGGGCAGATAGTGCCGTAGTTGGTGGGGCGATATGGTGCGCCCAACCAAACAGGGGCATACCTTGGCGGCCGTGCGCGTATGTTTGTCGAGAATGTATTCGAACCCAGCCCGTGTGATTGCGGCGCCTTCAGCGTTAACGAAGCGCTCTGGAATACGCATGGGCCCGCGCACCGCTAACCAGCCTCGCAGATCGGTGGCGGTGTCTTTCCAAAGCGGAAGTGACCGCTCCTTGCGGCCCTTTCCAAAGACACGGATGCTTGGTGTTCGGTGCAAAGAAACTTGCGCCAACGGGAGCTCCACAAGTTCGGAGACGCGCAACCCACAGGCGAAACACAGGTGCAGCATGGCGCGGTTCCGAATGCCGAGGCGGGTCATCAGGTCCGGAGCATCAATGATTGCTCGTACCTCGCCGATTGTGAGATGCCGCACCAGCGCCTGGTCATGGCGCTTCGTCGGAATGGCGTGGATCTGTCTGATCTGTTCCAGGGCGGAAGGGACGCGGAATTCGACATACCGCATGAATGCTTTGATCGCCGCGAGCCGGGAATTGCGAGTGGCTGCGTCGTTATGACGCTGTTGCTCGATATGAGCCAGGAAGTTGAGCACCAGAGCAGCGTCAATTTGCTCGAGACAGAGCTGAGAAGGCCGTTGCCCCAGATGTTCTCCGGCAAATACAAACAACAACCGGAAGGCGCGCGCATAGGTCTCGCAGGTGTGTGGGCTATAGCCTCGCTCGATCGGCATATGCTCGCGCAGGAAGGCGGTGATCAACGGGGCGATCGGTGTCATACGCCCCCCTTGGCGACCAGCGCCTCGGCTGCGGTGGCAATATCAGCCATCAATTCCGGTGTCGCCTCGAGGTACCAGTAGGTGTGGACGATGTCCGTGTGCCCCATGTATGTCGCCAGAGAGACGAAGTGACGGGAGACTGACTCGCGACGTGCCGCGCATTGTTCCAACGATCTCGTTGCGAACGTGTGACGAAGATCGTGGATCCGGCACGGCGGCTTCCGCTCGCGGGCAACGCCGGCGAGCAGAACCACGCGACGAAAGGTGTAGTTCACCATGCTGGAGGCGATTCGTCGGTTGCCTGCCGAAAGGAACACATGATCGTCCGTCACAGCCAACCTGCGGCGCCGATCGAGGTAACGGTCAAGCGCGTCCGCCACCGTTGAATGCAAGGGAATGAGCCGGCTCTTTCCGAACTTTGTCCGTCGGATCAATAGAGCTCCGTTAGGCTGCAGGTCATCGAACCGCAGGTCAAGCGCCTCCGAGACACGCAAACCGCTTGCGGCAATCAGCCCCAAGAGGGTCGCGTACACCTCGCGTCGGAGTGGGTACGTCCGTCGCAGTCGCCCGGCAGCCGCGACGATCCGCGCCACCTCTTCGGGCGCGTAAATGTAGGGCAGAGGGCGGTGCCTTGATGCCGGAAACAAGGTTGGTGGTTCGGCCTTACCGATGATCGAGCTCGCTGCAGGTCCGACGGCAGTCGAAACCGCGCTCATCACAGCGCCTGCGCCGATATGCACCGCTGCCGCTGCGAGGTCAGCCGCCTGAGTTTGCACCGCTGCAGTAAGGGCTGTCTCGGCATCCGACAGGCTCTTGATCGTTGCGGCTTTCACAGCAGCAAGGGGGACGCCGCAGATGCAACTACACCACTCGGTGCCGTTGCTGGAGCTGCCGGGATAACTGTCTCGCTCATCTATATCTCCATGCCTCCCTTGGTCTCGGAGCCAATAAAATACCGGGGCGTGGCTCCAGCACCCCGGCTCACCTACTCAGTGGCGTGATTTGCGATCAGGCCATTATCTGTGACCTAGGTCACACAATACCTGCACCGACGTGCGAAGCATTTCATACCGGCACCACCTGTTCTGCATTAAATCTGCTCCACCTCACACCATGACTAGAGAGGTCAAGTTCCAATCGAAGGTTATGTCCTTTTTGACGCTTGAGGTCATCGATCGTCGGCGGTGCCGCGCCCAGGTTGCGGTGTGACGAAAACTGGAGGCAGAGACCATGACCCGCATCTCTAACAGACTTGGTTATGCATTCGTGCTCTTGATCGGGCTCTCCGCAGCACCGATTCAAGCCGACCTGATCAAAGGCGTGGAGTACGCGGGGGCTGCGGTAGCGACGTTCGTCAAAGGCGATCCAGGTCCAGACCAGATCCATGTCAAACACTGTGAACAAGATCCTTGGGAGGTATCTTGCGTTTGTGAAGACCCTGAAAGACAATTTGTTGCTCCTAAAATATGCAACGCACTGGGCCTGAAACCACGCACCCCGGGCCTATTCACGCGTTTGTTTCAATGAGCGGCTTTCTGTTCCGCTCAGCCGTAGCTGGCTGCTACGATCTCCTCGTCCAGCAGACGTTCCTGCCGGGACGTGGCCTTCGTCAGCAGCCAGTCGGCCTGCTTCCCGTTGCTCAAATACAGGCGTTTCTCAGCGACGACGCGGCCATTCACGACCCACTTCACCATAGCCGGGACTTCGACATCCATGCCACGGAAGTTCGTGTAGAACCCGAATTCACCGACTGCGATCGTCACACCCTCCTTGGTTACGCCGACGCCGCCCGGACGTACTTGAAGTAGCGGGCGGGCGCCTCGTGGCACATCGAGGTGCCGAGCTTGATAAAGCGAAGCGGGTAGGCCTTGCTGCTTCCATCCAGACCCGTGTACACGGCCTTCTCGCCGTCGGAGTGCCCGTGTGGTCACGAATGTCCACAACGACGACGTTGCGGCGCATGTCGTACGACTTGTAATCCATGTCGTGGATTACTTCGCTGTCTACTGTCATGCTGACGTTCGGCAAAACCTGATTCGGCTGGCGGACCATGGCTCACTCCCACACCGGTCGGACCATAGCGAGGACCGGTCGGGATCAAGCCGCGCAGGCCAGCTTTGGCACCGACTGAACGCCGTGCCGAGCCCAGGTCGCATGAGATTGAGTCATGAGAAGCAGGACAATTCATCGTTTGTCACGCATCCCAGCGGACGCCAGTTTTTGGCGAGTTGTGGCACCCGACCGAACGCGGTGCGGAGCGCTCTGATCCGAACCACAGCGCGTGGCGCGTGGACCTGCCTGTGTCGGCGTCCATCGGGCAATTCAAGATTTGGAGGACGGCATGTTCGCCCATCTGCGCATCATAACGATCGCTCTTCTGGCCACGATGGCCATTTCTGGCGCTACAGGCGCTCAGGCGCCGGCGCATCAGCATCAACCAATGCAGCACGGCTGGGACGGGTCCGTCCCCTGACCTGCGATAACGATGCTTTTCGGCAGCCTGTTGGGCAGGCCGAGCAATGACCCATAGCGGATTGTGGTCGGCGCGCTCCAGCCGATTTCGACAGCTATGGCCATCCAATCCGCGCCTTCAGCCCTGCGCTGTCGTATCACGGCTTCTACGTCAGGGATTAATCCTCTCGCCCGGCTCAGCGGGTCAGGCTTAACTGCCACGCAAATGCGGAACACCCGCATCGGGCGCGGATAGAACTTTGCAGCTATGGATCTGTACGAAGCCCCGGTACTGCGCATCTCAATTATCTGGCGGGCACGCTTGCATCTGGCTTCTTTGCAGCTGCGCATGGCCGCCTTGACCTCTCGCTTGAACATCATGGCTTTCGTCTTGGCGTCGACCAATCCCAACATCCTGGCGAGATTCAGGGTCTCGTTGAGCGGCAGCTCGATCTGATCGGCGCGGTACTGCCGATCCATCCCCCGACCCCGGTCGGTGCGCAGGCACCACTCCATACCAGGCGTGATCCGGCCCAGCTTGCGCAGGTGCGCCAGGCGCTTTTCTCGCTGACGCGTGGTCACTGCCTGGTCAGCTCTCGTGTCGCGCTGACCCCAATTGGGTTCTGGCGTGATTTGCGTGCAGGTCGGACTGTGGCGAGGTCGATCGGAGAACCGAGATGGCGACAAGGTCACTGGTGCCGGAGACGGGCGGCTTGCGTGTAGGAGCCACCCGTTGGGCTGGAGGCGGTCTGGTGATCGAGGTCGAGCTCCATGAACCGCCGCGACGTCCCCGCTTTATGGCCTGCGGGTCGTCGCTAGAGGACTGCAGAATGATTTGGCCGCTGACCGGAACGGGTTGGTGACGAAATGGTCGAGTGGCCAAGTCGAAGGATAGAACAAGCGGCTCAAGGCTCTGAAGCGAGTATGTATGGCCGCGTCAGTGTCGAAATTCTTCGTGCCAGCCTACATC
>JASHVB010000109.1 GCA_030039695.1 Acetobacteraceae bacterium | reverse complement strand
ACGGCAACGAGCAGGAAGGAGCCGAAGCTCGGGTGGTTGAGCGTGTTGATGAGTGGGAAGGAGAAGAGGAGGAAGCCACCGGCGGACCCGTACAGCAATGGCTTGCGGCCGATGCGGTCCGAGAGCGCGGCGAAGGCGGGGACCGCAACGCAGTAAATTGCCATCGCGATGGTGCTGGCCCCCAGTCCTGCGGCGAGCGGCAGGCCGCCAGCAAGATGGGCGTAGGACGGGAGGAAGACCGTCCAGGTATAGAACTGAACCGTGCCCATCTGCAGGACGAAGACGAAGAGCGTCTGCTTGGGGAACTCGCGGATTGCATCGAGCAACGGATGGCGCGAGAGCGCTTGGCGGCGCTCGATCGCCTCGAAATGCGGCGTCTCCGGCAGGCCGAGTCGGAGCCAGAGTCCATACCCCGCGCCGAGCGCGCCGATGAAAAATGGGATGCGCCAGCCCCAGAGATCGAGCGCCGGCCGAGGGATGTAAGCCGTGGTGAGGGCGGAGACGCCGGTCGCGATCAGGATGGCAAGGCCGATGCTGATCATCTGCGACGAGCTCGCGAGGGCGCGGCGATGTGGCGGCGAGTGCTCCACGAGGAACACCGAGGATCCCTGGAACTCCCCGCCGGCAGAAAACCCCTGCAGCAGTCGGGCAAGAAGGAGGATGAGCGGCGCAGCCAGACCGATCAGGCGGTAGGGCGGCAGGATTGCGACGACAAGACTCCCCAGGCCCATGAGGGTGATGCAAAGAGCCAGCATGCGCCGCCTTCCGTGTCGGTCGGCGTAGGGCGACAGCAGGATCGCGCCGACCGGGCGCATGAGGAAGCCAAGCGCAAAGGTGGCGAGTACTGCGAGCAGCGACGCGGTCTGGTTACCCGAGGGGAAAAACTGGGCGGCAAAGGCGGCGGAGAGCAGGCCGTAAACAGTCCAGTCGTACCATTCGATCAGGTTGCCGAAGGCACCGCCGAGGATGGTTGCCGTGCTGCGATTCGCAACCTGACCGGAGGCGGCGATTTCCGACATGGGGATTCCCTAAGGTGGGTCCAGCAGGCGCGAGCGCCTCGATGGAAATGCGATCTCACCAGATGCTCAGCACGACTCTGCCCTGCCAGGCCGATTCTGCCGGCTCGATCGCAGCGGTTCAGCATCGCGGCCCTGCGCAAGGGCACCATTGCGTACGCGGCGTGTCAAGGGAGCTAGACGCAGGCCGGCACTAGTGTAGCGCTTTTGATGTTTGCGACGGGGGGAGCGAACTGTCCGTTTCCGAGCAATGTTATGTCGGAGCCAGACATTGGGCGTACGCCGTTGCTGGGCCGGGAATGGCAGCGCTGCCATTGTGATCAGTCTCACCGGTCTCGGCGGATCGGGGCCACACGGTTCCAGAACTCATCGAATTCTCTCGTGTCGAAGAATGCGACAGCGCTCACCACCTTGCCCTCTTTCATGCGGAAGTACCAAGTGTAGGTGTTGCGATAGGGCTGGGCGTCATTCGTCGTGGCGGCGGCATCGAAGAAGGCTATCACCATGTCGCCGTCCGCGTAGATGCCGCGCACTGACGGAACCAGCGGTGTTGCCATGCGGGCGTTGAATGGGTCGATCACCTCGTCAAGAAATGCCTGTCGATTGGGATAGGTCTTCGACAGTGGCGATGAGCCCACGATTGTCCAATCGGCCTCATCCGCCAGAAGTTCGAACGGACTGCCCGTGCCCGCACGCCATCGGTCGAAGCTTGCCTGAACCAGCGACCTATTGCTTTCCGTAGTTTGGCCCTGCATCAGTAGCCTCCCTTTGGTAATGGCTACCAGAAACGTCCGTCGTTCACCGGACAGAATCCCGATCGCCCACCGAGACCGTCTGTGTAGCTGCTCTCAGCGCTTCCGGTGCGTTTATGTCCGCGGCGCCAGACGGACCGTTTCTTTTGTCCATCCGACCGTCTGGCCGTTGTCGTTATAAGTCAGCATCTCGGGTCACATTCGTCAAGCTGGTGCGGATTCGTAATGTGGACGAAGGGCCGATCGGAACCGTGGCGTCGATGGAGTTGGGCGTTGCGCCAGCGGTCGCGTTCCCCCGGAGCCTGCGCTGATTCCGTGACCTGACGGGGGTCGCCTAGTTCGTGGCACCATCTTCGTCCGCGCCTCGTTGGTTGCGGCGAGCTGTCGCGCGATCGCACCAAGCAGCGTGCTAACCAACGCCGAGGTATTCGCCAAAATCGTGCGCCCGTTTGGCTTGGACACGGCGGCAACCCGAGTCACACTCCGGGCGATCAACGACTAGCCCGGGTAGGAAACCATGCAAGCAGACTACGTGATCGTGGGGGCCGGATCGGCCGGCTGTGTCCTGGCCACCCGCCTTACCGAGGATGCGAACACCAGCGTCATCCTGATCGAGGCCGGCGGCAGGGACTACAATCCGCTGATCCACGTGCCGGCGGGCTTCTACAAGATGCTCGATCATGACAAGCTGACCTGGAAATATCGTTCCGAGCCCGATCCAGGCACGAACGGTCGGGCCATCGTTTATACGCGCGGCCGCGTCGTTGGCGGGTCATCCTCGATCAACGGGCTGATCTACATTCGCGGCCAGCCCGAGGACTACGATCACTGGGCACAGCTTGGAAACCGTGGTTGGAGTTGGGACAATTGCCTGCCCCTCTTTCGTGCCGCGGAAAACTGGGTAGGCCAGGAGAACGAGGTTCGGGGCAAGGACGGCCCGCTGCACACCTCGAACACGGACCAATCGCCGATCTGCGCGGCCGTGGTGGAATCCGGCAAACAGCTGGGGCTGACCTACCAGGAGGACGTGAACGGCATCACGCATGGCTCAGTCGACACGATTGGCTGGTGCCAGCAAACCCGCAACGGACGGCGGCGGGCCAGCGCGGCGCGCACTTATCTCGCGCGCGCTTTGTCGCGGCCGAATCTTCAGCTGATCACCAATGCCATCGTCCATCGACTGATCTTTGAGGGCAAGCGCGCAGTTGGCGTGGAGTTCGTCCGTGGCGGCGCGATTCAGCGCGTGACAGCCGGGCGCGAGGTGATTCTGTCTGCGGGTGCGATCGGCTCACCGCACATCCTGCAGCTCTCCGGTGTCGGCGATGCCGAGCATCTGTCCGAAATCGGCGTTCCGGTCGTACACGAGCTGAAAGGCGTCGGACGTAACATGCAGGATCATTTCCAGGCGCGTGTTTCCTATCCGGTCGTAGGTCTCTCCACCGCGAACGAAAAAGCGCGCGGCATTCCCTTGGCGATCGAGGTGCTGCGCTGGGCGTTTACCGGCAAGGGCATGCTGACCTACAGCCCGTCGCTGGTCGCGGCATCGGTGAAGGTACTGGAGTCATCGGCCACCTCCGACATGCAGATCACCTTCGCGCCCGGCAGCTTCAAGAACGGGCAGATCGGCGAGCTGGAGGAAACACCCGGGATCAGCGCCGGCGCCTGGCAGATGCGGCCGCTGTCGCGTGGTTATGTAAAGGCAAAGTCGAACCGGCCAGAGGATATGCCTCTGATCAATCCACGCTACCTGTCGGACGAAGCCGACCGCAGGGCGCTACTGGGTGGCCTGCGCTTCGCCAGGCGCATGTTCGAGGCACCGGCCCTTACGCCGTATGTGCGGGCGGAAAGCCTGCCCGGCAAAGATGTGCGGACCGACGACGAGTTGCTGGATTACGCGCGGCGTTATGGCGGCACCTGCTATCACGCCAGTTGCACCTGCATGATGGGCCAACATCCAACGGCGGTGGTCGATGATCAGCTGCGGGTGCACGGAATGGAGGGGCTGCGCGTGATCGATGCATCGGTCATGCCGGCGGTCACATCGACCAACACCAACGCACCCACCATCATGATCGCCGAAAAAGGCGCCCTCATGATCAAGGCAGCCACGCGGGAGCGGCAGATGGCTTGAGGATCATTGGACAGGTGTCACAGGGCGAATTGGGAATTTTCTATCTGGCGATGGGAGCCTCGTACGATCCATGAAAGAGAACAGCATATGGCGCGCGGTGCGCGGGGGACGGGCCGCGCTGGGGACCGGGATCAAGGAGTTCGCGTCACGCGGCGTCCCGTGGATCATCGCGGCCTCCGGCTTCGACTACTGCATGATCGACCACGAGCACGGCGCCTTCGATCTCGAGACGATCGCGAATCTCGCCGGGTGGTTTCAGGCTACCGACGTCTCCGCAATCGTGCGTATCCACAAAACCTGCGCGTATTTGATCCCCGCAATCCTCGATCAGGGGATCATGGGCATTCAGGTCTCGGAGGTAGATAACGCTGAGGAGGCGCGCGCAATTGCTCGGGAGGCGAAATATCCGCCAATCGGCAATCGCGGTATCTCCGGTCAGGGGATGCACACCGGATACCGGAACCATGGCGCCCGACACGCGTCCGAGTATGCGCCATGGGCCAATGCCAACATCATTGTTTGCGTGTCGATCGAGTCGCTCGAGGGCCTCGAAAATGTCGAGGCGATCGCGGCGGTAGAGGGCATCGATATGATCGCCTATGGCCACTCGGACCTCAGTGCGCGCCTCGGCATTCATCTCCAGCTTGAACACCCGACGTTCAAGGCCGCGGTGCGCCGGATAGCAGAGGCCTGCAACGCGCATGGGAAACTTGCCCGAGGGTCTGCGGAGACCGAGGCGCAGATCGAGGAGTACTGGCGGCTCGGGTGTAAGGTTTTGAACCTGCCCGGCAACGACATCAGTACATACCTCGATGGCCTGAAGGCGCGTGCCGGTCGCGCACACGCGCGCCTCAAATCGATCGGTGTTCCGATAGCTTGAGGACGCAGGGCGCGGAATGGCGCATCATATCTGCGATCAACGGTAAGACGGGAGGACAGGATGCGACTGCAGGGCAAGGTAGCGCTGCTGACCGGCGCG
>JASHVB010000858.1 GCA_030039695.1 Acetobacteraceae bacterium | reverse complement strand
ACCGGCCGCTTCGAGGCCCACGAGTTACGTGACGGCGACAAGTCCCGCTACGGCGGCAAGGGTGTGCTGACGGCGGCGCGCAACGTATCGGACGTGATCGGTCCACGCCTACGCGGCCTTGATGTGTCGCACCAAGGGGAGATCGACCGCGCGATGATCGAGGTGGACGGCACGCCGAACAAATCGCGGTTGGGTGCCAACGCCATCGTCGGGGTATCGATGGCCGTGGCACGTACGGCGGCTATCGCCGCGGGCCAGCCGCTTTACACGTGGCTCGGCGGCGAAACGGCCTGCCGCCTGCCGGTGCCGATGATGAACGTCATCAATGGCGGCTCGCATGCTGATAATTCGCTGGACTTTCAGGAATACATGATCGTGCCGCACGGCGCGTCGAGCTTTGCTGAAGCGCTGCGCTACGGTGCGGAAACCTTCCAGGCGCTAAAGGCCATCTTGAAGGCGCGGGGCTTCCGCACCGCAGTCGGTGACGAGGGCGGCTTTGCGCCGGATCTTGACAGCAATGAAGCCGCCTGTGCGCTGATCGTCGAGGCGATCCGCGCCGCCGGGCTGCGACCCGGCGCCGACGTCGCCATTGCGCTGGATCCTGCCGCAAGTGCGTTCGAGGTCGACGGCGGCTATGACCTGAAACGCACCAGGGCAGGGCGCAAGACCAGCAGCGAGATGACCGAACTCTTCGCGCGGTGGCTCGACGTCTATCCGATCGTATCGCTGGAGGACGGGTTGGGGGATGACGATTGGGCCGGGTTCCAGGCGCATACCGCCGCACTGGGCAACCGCGTGCAAATCGTCGGTGACGACATATTCGTCACCAATACGCAGTTCATCACCCGCGGCATCCAGGAACACTCGGCCAATGCCGCGCTGATCAAGCTGAACCAGATCGGCACGGTAAGTGAAACCATCGAAGCCGTCGAAATGTGCCGCCAGGCTGGTTGGAACTATGTGATCTCGCATCGTTCCGGCGAGACCGAGGATCCGTTCATCGCGGATTTCACCGTCGCTATGGGAGGTGGGCAGATCAAGACCGGATCGCTGTGTCGCAGCGAGCGGATCGCAAAGTACAACAGGCTCTTGGAAATCGAACGGGAGCTCGGATCGCGCGGGGTATTCTCCAGCCCATTCGTCAAATGAGCTTTGGCGAGTCGACGATGATGGGAGGTTGCGCGCCGATTCGCTATGCACGCTTAGTCAACCTCCCCTGCGCGCGAACGGGCTGGAACAGGCCCGTGCGGTCAAACGAATGCAGTCGATGTTCACAGTGTCACGCAAGATTACGTGCAAGGCATCGCACCGGCCCTGGACGTTTCAGCATGCCGCACCTTAGAACGCTGAGCATTCTTCTGCTGCTACCGTCTTTCGTATCGGGGTCTTTGAGCCGACCTCGCGCTCTCCCCGACTTGGGCCGCCAGGTCCCCACCGGCGGCCCCTTTTCACTGGCGGTGTCTCAGTCCTCTACGCTATCATGCGGCGGCCGCGGACGGTGACCGCGGCCTTGTAGCGCACTCCGGCGCGCTGCCAACCAGGTCGGCGGCGCGCCTTTTTCGTTGGTGCCTGATAGTCTGGGGCGCTATCCTGCTGCCGCGGCGACGACCTTCCGCGGCATTGCAAACCCAAGTGTTCCCCTGGTGGTCTGGCCGTACCCGCGTCCCGGCCACCTTCTTTGCGGCCGTTCGATTTCAGCGTCGGCTCGCTATGCCATCAGCAAGACACCGGCAGCGAGCCTGCATGCTGCTGATCAGCCCCTTGCGCAGCGGGCGAGCTCGATCATGTGGCATCGGGATGTAACGAGGACATCACGCGTCAGGAATGGCGCCCCGCAAAAGTCGCCCTGCTGTTGGGGAAGGTTCGACGTCAACGACAGTCTATTACAGGCAGGCCGTGTCGACACGATGGATGCCGCGGATTACTTCCGCGCCGGCGCCGCGTGGTTTGGCTTTTCATCCCCGCTGCAGCGAGTTTGACCGCGAGTTTTGCGCACCCGACGCTGCGGTAGGTCCGCTCTGAACGCGCGGGTTGCCCACCAAAACGCGCAACGCGCGCTCGCTGGCCGCCACTTCCTCCTTGCTCGTGAGGTGTCGTTGCATACCATCGCGCTTCAATGCGAAGTGGCGCATGTCCTCGGCAAGCCGATCGAGCAAGTCCGCCTGGCGCAGCAGCACCGCCGCGACCAATCCCGGATCGCCGATTTCGGCCAGCACCAAATTTAAATGCGGCAGGCAGATAGCGGACAACTCCCGCAGTGCTGCTCGGTTCGCCAACAGCCGCACCGCCGCCTGCCTTGCAAGACGGGCTGCCGTGTCCTGTAGCACCCCACAGGCAGGGCAAGAGGCCGTTGTCGGCAGTGCCTCGGTCACCGCGTCGCAGGCCAGAGCCGCACTCGGCTGCCGCTCGGCCACGGCCCGCAGCCGCGCAGCCTGCTGCTCCGCGACGCCAGCAAACCCGGTGCAAATCTCGCTTGGCGCGGCGATCGCCTCGAACAGGGCCGTGTGCGGACCACAAAACCCATGCCGCGCCGCGAGATCGAGCTGCACCGCCTGGTCGCCACGCAGCGCCAATTGGTATTTGGCCATGAAATCGAACACCGCATCGGCAACGCCGGTGCAAATCTCGCAAACGGGTAAGGTCGGCGAGATCGTGCTACCGGATAGCCCAATCATCGGCGCATTAATCTCGCCGGGTCGCACCGCCGCGATCTCCCGTTGGATCGCGGTCAGCCGGGCTAAATCCCGCTCCGCACCGACCTGGGTCGCGAGAATGTCGGCTATTCGGTTGCACATGTTCAACAGGAACTCACGACGCTTCTGGTTGACCAGGAAGCTCAGCAGTGCCGCCTCAAATGCTGGCATGCCACTGGCAGAAAACAGTTGCGGATCGGTTCGCAGCCGGGCTTGCAAGCCTTGCGTGGCAGACATGGAGAACGTCGGTGGAACGGAGGTACCGAATACAGCTGTGAGCTGCGCCTGCAAATGCTGGTGCACCTGCTCGCGTTGCATCGTGTCAACGGTGTCCTGCTTATTCACGACCACGAACACTCGCCGGCCGGACCCGTGGATCGTGCGCAGCACGCGCAGTTCGTCCTCAGAGAGTGGGCTGTCATAGCTGGTGACCAGGATAAAGGCGTCGGCCTCGGGAAGGAACGCCTCAGTGGTGCGGGTATTTTCGGGGATCGACGACCCAAGTCCGGGCGTATCGACGAAATAAAAGCCACGCCGCAGCAGTTCCGCCGGCATTTGCACTTCCGCGACCCGGATGCGGCGGCAATTGCCGGGGTTACCTTGTTCGGTGATGTGGTCGGCAAGCTGCCAGAGTGGGATGTCGAGGAACAGACTGGTGTGTTGGTAGTACAGCACCACCTTCTCTTCCGTCCCGTAATTGACGGTCGTTATGACGGAGGTCACGGGCACGACGCCGGTGGGCAGCCGGTCGGTGCCAAGCATCGCGTTCATCAGCGATGTCTTGCCGCGGCTGAATCGGCCCACCACCACCAGATTGAAGCGATCTTCCGCAAGGCGGGCGAACAGGTCGCGAAGCGCCCCGTTACGTTCTGAGTGCATGCGCGCGCCGGCACTGCGGATGATATCCGCCAGCATCGACTTCACGCGGTCGTATTGCTGCAAGTCCACTGGCAAATCCTCCGCGATTATGTAGCCAATCGAGGCAGTTGGTTACACAAATCGGCGACTGCGGCTGCGTCTCAGACGCACGCCGCTGCCAGACTGCGGATTTCCATCACGAATGGCCCTCCTGCTCATGGCAATTATCCATTGGCAGGAGTCATCAGCCTTGCAGGCGCTCAATAAGGGCGGACTCCATCGCCCATGTGAGGCTACGCTAATCGGTATGAGGCATGATTGGCAAGTGCAGCATCACGGCACACGACATGACATGACTGCGGGCGGCCACACAGCTGCTGCTACGGCCGATCGGTGATGGGATCAGCCGCCGGCTCATAATTTTGGTAACCTCTCGTTTATGCCGGTGCAGCAGCAGGCCGCCTCGCCCGTAGATCGGACAACTCGCACTGGCTACGCCACCAGACGATACGCGCTTCCGGGAACATCTGGCGCAACATCTGCCGCGCCTGATCCGCAACCGCGGGTTCGTCGAAGAATTCGATCACCAGGCGTGGATCAGGAACCCGGCGCAACAGGTCGCCGAGGGTTTCAAAATGGCCGTCCGCCTGCAGGTCGATACCGCCGACGCCCTGGCTGATAATCAGGCCGCGAACGTGGAGCCGATCGCG
>JASHVB010000857.1 GCA_030039695.1 Acetobacteraceae bacterium | reverse complement strand
GCCCTGTGCTTCGGCTTCATCGCCGACCGAATCGGCGCCAAGCGCACTTTTCTATTTTGCGGCGCGATGTTTGGGATATTCTCCATCGCAACCGCACTGTCGAGTTCCCTGACCTCGCTGCTGATCTGGCGCTTTCTCACCGGGCTGATGCTCGGCGGCGCCTCGCCGATCTCTATCGCCATCGCCAGCGACTATGTTCCGAGACAGGTGCGGGCGTCGGTGACGATGATCATGTATATCAGTCTCGCACTCGGCGCAGTCGCGGCAGGCTATGCCTACGGCTTCCTATCGGTGTTCGGCTGGCGTACGGTGTTCTGGATCGGCGGCATTCTGCCGATCGTGCTGACCCCGGTATTCTGGGCGCTGCTGCCCGAACCGCTGGTCTTCCTGGTGATGCATAATGCGCCGGCTGAGCACATCCGGTCGATCCTGATGCGCGTCAATCCGGCGCGAGACTATTCGCACCAGATTAGCTTTACCGTCGCACACGAGAACAAAGCCGGCTTCCAGCTGGCGCAGCTCTTCCAGGACGGACGTGCCGCGATCACGCTGGTGCTTTGGGTCGTGTTCTTCACCTCGTTGATCGCGATCTATTTCTTCAACTCCTGGCTACCGACTCTGCTCACCGGCCGCGGCCTTTCGGGCAAGGAGATCGTGCTGATCGCCACCTCGCTACAGTTTGGCGGCATCGTCGGCACGCTGATCGCGGCGTTCATCGTCGTTCGGCTGCCGGGGTTTCTGACTGCGGGCGGTGCTTATGTCGCCGCCGCCGCGGCGATGCTGGTGCTCGGCAACGGTGGCAGTGGCGCCGTCTTTTTGGCCTGCGCGGTGCTGGCCGTCGGCATCTTTCTGATCGGCGCACAAAGCGTGCTGAACGTCAGTTGCGCCATCGTCTATCCGCCGAGCATGCGCGGCACGGGCGTCGGCTGGGGCTTCGGCGTTGGCCGGGCCGGCTCGGTGCTGTCGCCGGCAATTGCCGGCGTACTGGTGGCAATGCATTGGACGCCGGGACAATTATTCGCCGTTGCAGCGGTGCCGACCATCGCGGCCGGCCTTGGCGCATTCGTCGTGCTCGCGCTGTTGCGGCGGCACGAACCCACGACCGTCGCCACAGCGGCGGCGCGTCATTGAAACCCTCAAGGACCCAGTGATCACGCTCTCTGAGACGAGGTTCGCCTGCGATCGCATCATGCGTATCGCGTAGCAGGAAGCCGGAGCCGACTACGACGCGACAGTCCGCTTCGACCGCGGCAGGCAGGAGCGGCCGAGGCGGGTTTCCTGGCGGGTCAAGCCTCTGTACGGGTGGTCTGTTATGGCGAGGCACTGGCGCGCCGCCTTGTTCTGCGTCGCGGCTCAAGTCCAAGGGGTTGCCTGGCCGCGTCGCGCCTCGCCGTGGCCGGGGCCGACGCTGGCGCAGTGGTGCATCCCGCGCCATATCACGGGGTGCATGACCAGCCGACCTCCTTTCGCCCTTCGTCTCGTCGCCACTGACGGCACCGCCCGTGCGGGCGTATTGAGGACCGCGCATGGCGAAGTGGAAACCCCCGCCTTCATGCCGGTCGGCACCGCCGGCACGGTCAAAGGGATGACCGCCGATGCCGTTCGCGCGGCCGGCGCGACGCTGGTGCTGAGCAACACCTACCACCTCATGCTGCGTCCCGGCGCCGAGCGCGTCGCCCGGTTCGGCGGTCTGCACCGCTTCATGGACTGGCCCGGCCCGATTCTGACCGATTCCGGGGGCTTCCAGGTCATGTCGCTCGCCAAGCTGCGCAAGCTGGACCGGGAGGGCGTGACGTTCCAGTCGCATCTCGACGGTTCGACATACCGTCTTACTCCTGCGCGCGCCGTCGAAATTCAGCATCTGCTCGACGCGACCATCACCATGGTGCTGGACGAGTGCACGTCTTTTCCCGCGACGGCAATCGAAGCCCGGGCGTCGATGGAACTTTCCATGCGCTGGGCCGGCCGATCGAAGGAGGCATTCGTTCCTCGCCCAGGCTACGCATTGTTCGGGATCGTCCAGGGCAGCGTCTATCCTGCGTTACGCGCCGCCTCGGTCAGCGCGCTGACCGAGATCGGCTTCGACGGCTACGCCATTGGCGGCCTGGCAATCGGCGAAGGCCAGGCGACGACGGTCGCGGTGCTCGACGCGACCGTCCCGCTGCTGCCCCACGACCGGCCGCGCTATCTGATGGGCGTCGGCACGCCAGATGACATCATCGGCGCGGTCATGCGTGGCATCGACATGTTCGACTGCGTGATTCCCACCCGTGCCGGGCGCACCGCTCGCGCCTACACGTCCGCCGGCGTGTTCAACCTGCGTAACGCACGGTTTGCCGACGACGCGCAGCCGCTCGATCCGCTGTGCCGCTGTCCCGCCTGTACCCACCACCCACGCGGTTATCTGCACCATCTCTTCAAGGCCGAGGAATTGCTCGGGCCGATGCTGCTGACCTGGCACAATGTGGCGTATTATCAGGACCTGATGCGTGGCTTGCGCGCCGCGATCGTCGAGAGCCGGCTGGCACAGCACGCCGCCAACATACGTGCCCGCTGGTCGGCGCAGGAGGATTCATGACCAGCGAAGATCACCGCGGACTTACGCAGCTCGGGCGTCCGACACCTATTCCCGCTTCGCCTGGCGAGGCGAAGCTGGAGCGCGTTGCCAATCCATCGCCTGGCCGGCACTACGTCGTGCGCTTCACCTGCCCGGAATTCACCTGTCTTTGTCCGCTGACCGCGCAGCCGGATTTCGCGCATATCATCATCGACTACATCCCGCGCGACTGGCTGGTCGAGAGCAAATCCCTCAAATTGTTCCTTGCGTCTTTCCGCAATCACGGCGGATTCCATGAGGCGACGACAATGCAGATCGCCGACCGCCTGCTGGCGACGCTCGTCCCGGTGTGGCTGCGCATCGGTGGGTATTGGTATCCGCGCGGCGGCATGCCCATCGACGTATTCTGGCAAACAGGCGTGGCGCCGGATGGCGTGTGGGTTCCACCGCACG
>JASHVB010000108.1 GCA_030039695.1 Acetobacteraceae bacterium | reverse complement strand
GTCGGTCACGGCGTACGAGCTCGGCGCAAAGGTGCTTATGCTGGAGAAGGCGCCGGAAGGTGAGCACGGCGGCAACACGCGCGTGGCAGGCCAGGGCTATCTGAACACGTCATCGGCGGAGAAAGCCGCGGCGTACCTGACGGCCTTGTGCGGTCCCTACATGGTGCCGGAGCAGATGGTGCAAGTGTGGGCCGAGGAGATGTGCCGGAACAACGACTGGCTGCGGAGCCTCGGCGGCGATCCGCAGGAGCACCAGCACCAGCCGGTCGGAATTGAATTTCCTGATCTGCCCGGAGCAGACTGCGTGCACAAATTCCACGACGGTCCCACGTACGGCTATTCGTTCACCTGGAAATTGTTCGAGCGCCTCGTGAACGAGCGAGCGATCGACGTACTCTACGAAACGCCAGGCAAGGAACTGATTCAGCATCACACCACGAAGGAAATTCTCGGCGTTCGCGCCTGGCAGAATGACCGGTGGATCGATGTGAAAGCGCGTTGCGGCGTGGTGCTGACCTGTGGCGGCTTCGAAAACAACCAGGAAATGATCCGCGACTATCTGCCTGGCGTTCCCTACTGCTACACGTCCGGTTCGCCGTACAACGAAGGCGACGGCATCACGATGGCGATGTCGGTGGGTGCCGATCTCTGGCACATGAACAACTACGCCGGCCCGTCGATGGCCCTGAAAGTGCCGGAGGTACGCACGTCGTTCTCCATGCAGGCGTTGCACTTCAGCAAGCAAACGCCCGGCGGCATGATCGTGGTCGGACCCGATGCGCGGCGTTTCGCCGATGAAAAATTCAAGACACGCCACGGCAAGGTGCCAGTGAACAACCGCTGGCTTCCCCTCCCGACGCCATGCCCAATGTTCATGATCTTCGATCACAGCCTGTTCTCTGCGGGACCGCTCTATGACAAGCACCCGAGCCACGGCTGGACGCAGATCATCGAGCGTTACGACTGGAGCGAGGACAACAGCGTGGAGCTGGCGAAAGGCTGGATCAGGCGGTCTGACAAGATCTCGGCGCTGGCATCTCTTGTCGGGCTCGATCCGGTGACGCTGGAGGAGTCGGTCAGGCGCTGGAACAGCTTCTGCAATGCCGGCCGCGACCACGATTTCGGCCGCCAGCTGATGTTGACGCCAATTGTCACACCGCCATTCTATGCGGTGGAACTGTCGCCGTCGATGCTGAACACGCAAGGCGGACCGCGACGGAACGAGAAGGGGCAGATCGTGCGGCCGGATCGTTCGCCGGTTCGGCGGCTGTACAGCGCTGGGGAGTTGGGCTCGATCTATAGCTACCTGTATCAAGGCACCGGCAATATCGGCGAATGCCTAGCATTCGGCAGGATCTCAGGCCGAAACGCGGCGGCAGAGCAACCCTGGGATGCGGTGGGGTTCGACTAACTGCCATTTCGGACCACCCAACCATGAGGCAATCCCGTGCATGACTGGATACGCATGAGCGGGATTGCGGCGTCGGTGCCTGCCTCGCGATAACTGAAGTTCGTTATGCGCTCAACCGCGCCATTACCGCATCCGGGATGTCGAAATTCGCGTAAACGTTCTGTACGTCGTCGCTGTCCTCGAGCGCATCGAGTAGCTTCAGCACGGTGGCGGCACGTTCCTCGTCGAGTGTCACGGACGTGGTCGCCCGCCATTCCACCTTGGCGCTTTCGGGCGGACCGAACCGCGCCTCTAGCGCGTCGCGCACAGTGAAGTAATCGTCGGGCATGCAGGTGATTTCGTGCCCGGTCTCGTCGCTTTCGACATTGTCGGCGCCGGCTTCGATCGCCGCCTCTAGCACGTTGTCGGGTGAGCCGACCGAAGCCGTATAGCGCACCATGCCGATCCGGTTGAACAAGAAGCTGACCGAGTTTGTCTCGCCCAGCGCGCCGCCGTGCTTGGCGAAGGCGCTGCGAATGTCGGAGGCGGTGCGGTTGCGGTTATCAGTCAGCGCCTCCACCATTACTGCGACGCCGGCGGGGCCGTAGCCTTCGTAGCGCACCTCGGTGTAGTTTTCGCTACCTGCGCCGCCGGCGGCCTTCTTGATCGCGCGGTCCACCGTGTCCTTCGGCATATTCGCCTCGCGCGCTGCTGCCACCGCGGCGCGCAGCCGCGGATTGGAGGCCGGTTCTGGCAGGCCTTGGCCGGCGGCGACGGTGATCTCGCGGATCAACCGTGCGAACAGGCGGCCGCGGCGGGCGTCCTGCGCGCCCTTGCGGTGCATGATGTTCTTGAATTGCGAATGTCCAGCCATGGTCCGGTCGTCGGTTGCTCGATTGCGTCTGCCGGAAGATACATAAGGACGCCGCGCCCGGACAGGAGGAGGCATGACGGCCCACGACCTGATCGTCATCGGCGGAGGCTTGGTCGGCGGCGCCATCGCCTGGGGCGCAGCCGCACAGGGTGCATCGGTCGCGCTCCTGGATGAGGGCGATGTCGCCTACCGTGCGGCGCGCGGAAATTTCGGGCTGGTCTGGGTGCAGAGCAAAGGCGTGGGCATGCCGCCCTACGCGCACTGGACGCGCCGGTCGGCCGAACTGTGGCCCGAACTGGCAGCGCGGATGGCACAGGCTGGCGTCGACGCGGCGCTGGCGCAGCCGGGTGGGTTCGCGTTCTGCCTGAGCGATCGCGAGTACGAAGACCGTGCCGTCATGCTGACCCGCATGCACAATGAGAGCGGCGACATCGGCACCCGCATGCTGGATCGCGCCGAATTGCGGGCCATGCTGCCTGGTCTCGGCGACCGCGTCGTGGGCGCCTCGTTCTGTCCGATCGACGGGCACGCCAGCCCACTGCTTCTGCTGCGCGGACTGCTGTCTGGCGGGCCAGCGTATTTCCCAGCGCGACGGGTGGATCGGATCGATGCCGCGCCGCACAGTTTTACGGTGCATTCAGGCACCGAGCGGTTCGATGCGCCGAAGCTGGTGATCGCCGCCGGTCTCGGCAGCCGTGATCTCGCTCCGTTGGTCGGTCTGTCGATGCCGGTAAAACCTCTGCAGGGACAGATCATCGTCACCGAGCGGCTGAAGCCGTTTCTGGCCTATCCGACCCATCTCGCGCGGCAGGTGGCTGAAGGTTCCGTCATGCTGGGCGACAGCCAGGAGGATCTCGGATTCGACACGAGCACGAAGGTGTCAATCCTGAGCAAGATCGCCGCACGCAACGTCGCGGTGTTTCCTGCGCTGAAGGATGCCTCGATTGTGCGCATGTGGGCAGCGCTGCGCGTCATGTCGCCGGACGGCTTCCCGATCTACGAACAATCCGCGCGGTTCCCCGGCGCATTCGCTGCGACCTGCCATAGCGGCGTGACACTGGCCGGCGTGCACGCACTCGTGCTGGCGCGGGCGATTCTGGATGGCACACTGCCACCGGTGCTGGAGGCGTTCTCCGCTCGACGCTTCCACAACGCCGCTGCCTGACGCGAACCGTTCTTTTCCCAGGCGCCGCGGCGCTGCGGCACATCGTGGCACAGGAGCGCGGAGAATATACCGCACGCAGCGCGCGCCGACTACGCCGACGATGAGACGGTAAGCGGCCGCGACAGCCGTGCCGGCACCGATCGCGGAAGCCCTATCGGCTCGGAGAATGCATCCGGCGCTGCCGACCCGATGGACCCAGTGATGCAGGTTCAGCCATGATGATCTCCGGCTGCAGCACCACCGGTCCGTCACCGCGGCCCTGTCCTGAATCTTCCACTCGGCGCAGATGTTCATGCTCGGCGGCAAGTTCACCCGGGTCTACGCGACCAACGATGTATTGTTCATACGTTCACCTGCCGAATCAGCGCCGCCCAGCGATCCAGCGTCGGTAGCACTTGGTCCGCCTTCGCCGCGGGCAGGCTGACGCAGGCGCGCAGCACACCGAGATCGCGATAGCGCTGGAGGAGATCGGCATCTTCGTTGCAGCCGGACAGCGTGATCGGGCAGGAATCTTCCGACCGACCCGCCTCTTTCAGCATGGCGCGGAACTTCGGCACTGTGGAGAACACGTCACCGTCCTTGCCGACGCGACCGGCGAGCGGGATCCAGCCCTCGCCATACCTCGCCGCGCGGCGCGCAGCCTGCGGAAACGCACCGCCCACGATCACCGGCGGATGTGGCTTCTGCACGGGCTTCGGCCAGGTCATCATCGGATCGAAGTTGACGAACTCGCCGTGGTACTCGGCTTTGGATTTGGTCCAGATCTCTTTCATCGCCTCGATGCGCTCGCGCACCAGCTTGGCGCGCGTGGCGAAGGCCGTGCCGTGATCTTCCATTTCCTCCGCATTCCAGCCGATGCCGATGCCGAACAGGAAACGGCCGCCGCTGACCTGGTCGATGGAGGCGACGAGCTTGGCGGTCTGGATCGGATCGCGCTGGTTCATAAGGCAGACGCCGGTGCCGACTTTGAGCGATTTCGTCGCCATCGCCGCGGCGGTCAGCGTCACGAACGGGTCCATCACGTCGTAATACTGCTTTGGGACCTCGCCGCCGCCTGGGAAGGGCGAACGCCGCGACGTCGGGATGTGCGAGTGCTCTGGCGCCCACAAGGACTCGAACCCGCGCTGCTCCAGCGCCTGTGCGAGTTCGGCGGGCGTCATCGAGTAGTCTGTGAGGAACATCGAAGCGCCGAAATGCATGATTGTTCTCCTTGGCTCTGTCGGCGAAGCTTAGCGAAGTGATGCGACAGGCGCCACACAACGACCGGAGTGGTTGCCCGCACCGTCTGAGGAGGCGGAGGGTATGCCAAATGACTGTGGTGCTGGATTGACCATCGCCTGGACGCTCGACGAGGCGATGGGGCCGCTCCCTTTGCGACCTGGCACTGACGAATTTGCAGCAGAACAGCTTGCAAGGCTGGATCGGGTAAGCTGGTCATCGCTCGTTGTGGCCTCTTCCGAGCGTGCCGACGGCGCTTGCCTGCTTGCCGCAAGTTACCAGCGCGTCGGCCGGATGCCGGCCGTTACGGCAACTCGCAAGGGTTACCTGTTCGCGGGTCTTTCAACATCGATTCTGAACAGCGGAATTAGCACGAGGACGAATGCGGTGAACCCGGCGGAGAGTATGACCAATGGTGCGAGTTCGGCGCGAAACAGGTGATCGTACAGGAACGCGCCGATCGTGTCCGAGAGCGGAGCCGCCACGTTCATCACCGACATCAGAGCGGCAAAGGTAAATCCCTCCGCACGCGGCGGACAGTGTTCGGCGGCAAGGGTCAGCGTGGCGATGTTGGCGATCATTCCGGTCGCACCGGTAAGGAAATAGACTACAACCGCGCTGACCGGATCGACCATGCCGAGGAACGCCAGCGTGCTGAGCGTACCGAGTACGATGGACAGTCGCAGCAGTGGCAGCATCTCCATGCGTGCGAGAAACCAGCGATAGGCAATCCCGCCTGCGACCCAGCCGATCGCACTGACTGCCGACAACAAACCAATGAAATCCTGAGAGAACTTCAGGTGATCCGTCATTTCATAGTAGAGCGGCGTACCGAACCCCGGGCTGAAATAGTAACAAAACAGAAAGCCGGCGATCAGCCAGAGCGTGCGGCTGCGGAATGCGCCGAGGAAGCTGGCGAGGCGCCGCTTGAGCTCCTGCATGTCGATGCCCGCGCGCGGTTCGTCGATCAGATTGAGGCAGGCCAGCACCACCAGAGGTGAGACCGCCGCGATGGCCGCGGCTGCGTGTAATGCGCCGGCAGGCGAGAGCCAGACGATCAGCCAGCCGCCGAGCAGCGATGTCGCGGCGACGGCGCCATTGAACCACAGCCATTGCTGGTTGACGAAGGCGGCGCTGGCGTTGTGACGCTGGCCGTTCTCTACGAGCAGTCCACCGCAGAGCGTGCTGGATATTGCCATGGCGATGGAGGTCAGAGTCAGTGCGAAGATGAGCACAGCAGGGGCGATGATCTGCGTGACCCAGACGAATGCAGCGATCGCAGCGGTGTTCGACAGCAGCAGGTAGCTTCGCCGACGATAGCCGAACAGCGGGATAAAGTCGGAAATGGCGCCGTAGAGCGGCTTGATGATCCACGGCACATCGAGCACGGACAGCGACGCCGCGACCTGCAACGGTGTCCAGCCGTACACTTCCTTCAGGAAATGCAAAAGCGGTTGCCAGACGATACCGACCTTGGCCTGGCCGATGCCCTCCACCGTGTAGACGACCGCAAAAAACAGCATCAGGCGTCGGACGCTGTTGGATTCCGAAGCAGGGAGCATGCCCGGATTGTGCAGGTGAGGGGCGTTGCACTCAACCGGGGGCACCCGCCGCCAATGCCATACCGTGTCATTGCGAGGAGCGCGGCGACGAAGCAATCTTGCGGCGGAGCTTGCTGTGGTCCGACGGCTTCGCGACGAGGGAAGGAGGCAGAATGGCCTGGCGGATTGGCATCGACATCGGTGGCACTTTCACCGACGTGGCTCTGGTGGAGGAAGAAACCGGGCGCATCGAGATCGCCAAGGTGCTGACCACGCCGCACGATTTCGGCCAGGGCGTGATCGATGGCATCCGCCAGGGCCTGGACCGCAATTGCATCGATCCCGCGACCGTGTCCCTACTGTCACACGCGACCACGGTGGTGACCAACGCGCTGCTGGAGAAGAAGGGCGCACGCTGCGCGTTCGTCTCGACGCGCGGCTTTCGTGACGTTCTGGAACTGCGCCGTTCGTCCCGTCCTGATCTCTACGACCTGTTTCAGGAGGCGCCGGGCGTGCTGGTGCCGCGGCGCCATCGGTTCGAGATCACCGAACGGATCGATGCGCAGGGCGCGGTGGTGACGCCTCTTGCGGAGGCCGAACTGCCGGCGTTGATCGACGCCATCCGTGCGGCCGATGTCGAGACGGTGGCCGTATCGTTCCTCTTTTCCTTCCTGAACGGCACGCATGAAGGTCGTGTCGGCGCCGCGTTGCGCCAGGCCCTGCCGGGTATTCCGGTGTTCCTGTCGAGCGAAATCCTGCCGGAAATCCGCGAATTCGAGCGCGCCAGCACCACCGCGGTCTGCGCCTATGTCGGGCCGTTGCTGGCGTCGTATCTCGACCGGCTAGAACGCGCGACATCGGCATTCGGCCTGCCGGCGCTGCATGTCATGGGCTCGTCAGGGGGTGTGTTCGACATTCCGGAGGCGCTGCGCATGCCAGCCGCCGTGGTGGAGTCCGGGCCAGCCGCCGGCGTGATCGCCGCATCGCTGGCGGGAAGGCAACTCGACCGGCCGAACCTGATCTCGTTCGACATGGGAGGCACCACGGCGAAGGCCAGCGTCATCGTCGCTAACGAGGTCGCCGTCACCGCGGAATACGAGGTCGGCGGCGCGGCCAACGCGAAACGCTGGATGCACGGCACCGGCCATCCGATTCGTGTGCCGGTGATTGATCTGGCGGAAGTCAGCGCCGGTGGCGGCTCGATCGCCTGGATCGATCGGGGTGGTGCCCTGAAGGTCGGACCGCACAGCGCGGGCGCAGATCCAGGCCCGGCGGCATATGGTGGCGGCGGCATTCGGCCGACGGTGACGGATGCCGACGTCGTGCTGGGTTATCTCGACCGCGAGGCGTTGCTAGGTGGCGGACTACGCATCGACCTCGCTGCGGCAGAGCGCGCGATCGACGAACATGTGGCGCGGTTGCTCGGACTTTCGGTCCTTGATGCGGCGGTGCGGATCGTTGAAGTGGTAAACGCCAACATGGCGCAGGCGCTGCGCATCGTGTCGGTGGAGCGCGGCCACGATCCGCAGGAATTCAGCCTGATCGCGTTCGGCGGCGCGGGGCCGGTGCACGCCGTTGCGCTGGCTGAGGAGCTGCAGATTCCCGAGGTGATCATCCCGCCCGCGCCTGGTGCATTCTCCGCACTTGGGCTGGTGGCGAGCGATCTGCGGCGCGATTATTCGCGCACGCTGTATGCCGATCTGGCGGGTGTTGATCCGGCGCGTATGGCTGACGCGATTAGGGGTATGGAGGAGAGTGCTGCGGCGATGCTGGGCGCCGCGCGCGTGCCGGAGCAGCGTCGTGCGCTGATCCGCCAGGCGGATGTCCGTTATCGACGGCAGGCTTACGAACTGACGGTGCGGTTGATGGCTGGGCCGATCGATCGCGCGGCGATCGACGCTCTGGTCGAGGCGTTCCACAGCAAACATGCGCAGACCTACGGACATGCCAATCGCACGGAGGCGGTGCAGTTGGTGAATTTGCGCGTGGTTGCTCTGGGACGGTTGCCGGGGTTGACACTGGCGCTGCGGGGCGATGTGGCGAGTGCGCGTGTGCATGAGCGTACCGTCTGGTTTTCCGGGGTGGGCTCGATCGCGACGTGTGTGCATTGGCGGAACGGCCTGGCGCCGGGCTCCATGATTGCCGGTCCGGCGGTGATCGAGGCGCTCGATTCCACGACCGTTATTCCGCCGGGGTGGAACGCCCGGATCGACGATCTGGGCTACATCCGTTTGGCACGGAACCGAGCATAATGCGGCGAACAAACTCGATGCCATCTGTCGCGGCCGGGCTTGAGCCGGCCGTCCACCCCAACTCCGTGCGAACCGCTCCGCTGTTCGCCGCATTGGGGCCGGTGTGCCGATGGCCGGGTCAAGTCCGGCGATGACAAGGAGCAAACGCGTGCGCACCGATCCCGCCCGTTTCGAGATTGTAAAAAACGCGCTCTATGCGGCCGCCGAGGAGATGAAGATCGTCCTCGCCAAAACCGCATACTCGCCGCTGCTCAAGGTCGCCGGCGATTACTCCTGTGGCATCTTCGACATCCATGGCAACATGGTCGCGCAGGGACCTGATCTGCCGATCCATCTCGGCTCCATGCCCGACGCGGTGCGCGCCATCGTTCATGCGTTCCCGGACGTTGCACCGGGGGATGTGTTTATCCATAACGATCCGTATCACGGCGGCTCGCATTTACCCGACGTCAATGTCGTCGCGCCTGCGTTCCACGACGGGCGGTTGCTCGGCTTCGGCTGCGTGCGCGCACATTGGCCGGATATCGGCAGTGCGACGCCTGGCAGCTATGGCGCGGTGACGGAAATCTACGGCGAGGGACTGCGGCTTCCGCCGATCCGCCTGTATCGCGACGGCAAGCCAGACTCGGCGATCGAAGCGATCATCTTTGCCAATGTCCGCACGCCGACGGAACGGCTTGGTGACCTGCGCGCCCAGGTCGCGGCAAACTGGCGTGCAGCGCAGCGGCTGTCAGCGCTTGCGACAAAATACGGTACGGACACGCTGCTGCAGATCATGCAGGAGGTACTGGACTATTCGGATACCATGATGCGCGCCGCGCTTGACGCGCTGCCCGATGGCGAAGCTGAGTTTGCCGACATCTTCGACGGCGACGGCGTGATTGCCGAGGGTGAGACCGAGGACGCCACCTTTACCGTCAAGGTTTCCATCACCAAGCAGGGCGATTCGATCATCGCCGACTTCACTGGCTCCGATCCCGCCGTTGCGGGGCCGATGAACGCCCCGCTGACCGTGACTGCGTCCGGCGTCTACTGTGCACTGAAAATGATCGCCGATCCGAGAAGCCTGATCCCGCCGAACTCCGGCTGCTGGCGCGCGGTCAAGGTCATTGCGCCGCCGGGCTGCGTGGCGAACGCCCAGCATCCTTCGCCGGTGGTCTACGCCAACCACGAGATGTCGCACCGCATCGCCGACATGGTGATGGCGGCGATGTTCCGCATTACACCGCGCACAGTCATGGCGGCCTCGCAGGGCACGTCAGCTGTGATCACGTTCGGCGGCATCGACTACCGAAGCAACGAGCGGTACGTCAGCTATGAATCGGTAAAAGGTGGCTTCGGCGCGCGACCGACCAAGGATGGCATCAACGCGGTTGCCTCCACCGTTTCCAACATGTCGAACACGCCGATCGAGATCATCGAAATGAGTTTCCCGCTTCGGGTCGAGGAATACAGCCTGATTCCCGACAGTGGCGGGGCCGGCACGTTCCGCGGCGGGCTCGGTGTGCGCCGCGCCTGGCGGGTGCTGCAGCGCGATTCGCATGCCTCGGTCTGCTGCGAACGCACAGTGACACCGCCATTCGGTCTGAATGGCGGCAAGGCCGGTGGACCGGCGCAAATCTCTCTGGTGCCGTCACGCGGAAACGCACGCCGTCTCAACAGTAAAGGAAGTTTCCAGGCACCTGCGGGGTCGCTGGTTGTCGTGGAAGCGCCGGGCTCTGGCGGCTACGGTCCGCCGTCCGCACGTGACCCGGGTGCCCTTTCCGAGGATCTGCTCGACGGCTACGTTACGCCCGTTGGGGCGAGGCGCGATTACGGCTTCGATCCTATCTGACCAAACGCAATGCAAGGGAAAAACGCCATGTCCGAATCGCTGCCTGTCGTCGCGCAGAAAGGCTCGTTCAAGATGGAAGTCGAGGCCGGCAAGTCGTACTGGTGGTGCGCCTGCGGCAAGAGCGGCACGCAGCCGTTCTGCGACGGCTCACACAAAGGCACCGGATTCACGCCGATGGAGTTCAAGGCGACGGAATCCGGCACTGTCAGCTTCTGCGGCTGCAAGCACAGCGGCAACAAGCCACGCTGCGATGGGACGCATCGCTCGTTCATGTGAGTTAGTCTGTCATTGCGAGGCACGCAGGGGCGAAGCAATCTCCAGTGCGGATTGTGTGGTCTTGATGCTGCTCCCAACGACATAAGGAGGACGCCATGCCTAACGACCTCATTTCGTGTGACGACCACATGGACCTCGGCCAGTTGCCCGCCGATCTCTGGACGAGGCGTCTGCCTGCGGAATTTCGCGACCGCGCACCACGCGTCGAGGAGCGTGACGGCCAGGCGGTCTGGGTCTGCGACGGCAAGGTATGGGGCCGTTGGGACGGTAAGGCGCCCGTCACGGGCAATGCGCGGCCGGTCAAGCCGATCTACAACGCGCTCGATCGCGCCGGCATCCACGATAACAGTGCACGGCGGCCGGCGAACGCGGAACTGCGCCTAGCCGACATGGATCGCGACGGGGTGCAGACGCAACTGATCTTCGGCCCGATCTTCCAGATTTCGACCGACGACCCGCTGCTGCGGGCGGCGTGTTACCGTGTGTTCAATGACTGGCTGATCGAGTTCTGCAGCGTTGCGCCGAGGAGACTGATCGGCGTGCCGATGCTGCCCGAGAATCCGCAGGGCGCGGTGGAGGAGTTGAAGCGGCTGGCGGCGAAGGGTGGCGTGCACCAGGTCAATCTGATGATCGCCAACGTCAACCCCAAGCTGGACGATCCCGCATGGGAACCGCTGTGGAATGAGCTCGAGGCCACCGGCATCATCCTTGCGTGGCATATCACGGTGTTCGTCGGCAAACCGGGCGACCGCACTGTCGGCAAGGCCGCCAGCGTGTTCGAGAACACCAAATTCTTCCTCGCTAATTTCCTCGAGCCGTTTGTTGACTTGTTCGCCTGGGGCATCCTGGAGCGACATCCGAAGCTGCGCATCGTCATGGCGGAGGCGGGCACTGGCTGGCTTCCGTGGTTGATCCAAGAGCTGGACTACCGGCACTGGCGGTTGTGGGAAGCGAAGGAATTTTGGGCGGAGAAGGGGGGCAAGGAGCTGGTGACCAAGCCAAGCGAACTGTTCCGCCGGCAGGTCTACGCGACCTTCCAGGAAGATTATGTCGCGCTGTCGCTGCTGCCGTTTTTTGGCGAGGGCCACCTGCTGTGGTCCTCGGATTATCCGCATCCGGACAGCGTCTGGCCAAACTCGCGCGACGCGATCGAGCGACAGATGCGTTCGCTCACGCCGCAAATGCGCCGCGCGCTCACCCACGACAACGCTGCGGCGCTGTACGGACTGGGGTGAAAGGTGAATCACCTCTCCCTTGAGTGAGAGGGCGAGGGGATAACTTTGCAACTGGCGTCCCTCGCCCCGCCTTGGGCCGTTTCGCGGCCCAGGCCTCCCCGAGGGGGGAGCAGTGGAGAACACGCATGAAAATCGATGATGTATCGTTAACCATCTTCACCTGGGACAACATCCCGCCAACCAATTACCACACGGGCACCGCCACGGCCGGGAACAGCAATCTCGGACTGCTGCGCATCCACGTCGACAGCGGGCTGGAGGGCCATGCATTCCTTGGCTCCGCGACCAACCCCGCCTCGATGGACGGGCCGCAACTGATCCGCTCGCTGAAGCCAATGCTGATGGGGGCCAACCCGCTGGAGCGCGAACGTATTCATAGTGGCATGCGGTTGATCAACCGTGCGGTCAGCTATCGCACCATCGGCGCGGTGGATACGGCGCTTTGGGACCTCGCCGGCAAGATCGTCGGACTGCCGGTTCATGCGGTCATGGGGACGTACCGGACGTCGATCATGGCGTATGCGAGTTCGCAGGTGCTGCCTGATATCGCGGCGTATGTCGACCAGGCACAGACGTTCAAGGCGAATGGCTGGAAGGCTTACAAGATCCATCCGCCGCGCGATCCGGACATCGACATCAAGGTGTGCCAGGCGGTGCGCAAGGCGGTGGGCGACGATTTCCGCGTGATGCTGGATTCGACCTGGGCCTACAGCTACACCGACGCGCTGCGCGTCGGCCGCGCGATCGAGGAAATGGGCTTCTACTGGTACGAAGATCCGCTGTCGGACGAGGATATCTACAATTACGTGAAGCTACGAGACAAGCTGGACATTCCGATCATCGCGACCGAATTTCCCGCTGGCGGACTGGATACCTATCCCATCTGGGTGACGGAAAAAGCCACCGACTACCTGCGTGGTGACATTCCGAACAAGGGCGGCCTGACGACGATGTTGAAGACGGCGCATCTCGCCGAGGCGTTCGGGTTGCGCTACGAAGTGCACCACTCTGGCAATTCGCTGAACAATCTGGCGAACCTTCATCTGTGTATGGCGCTACGCAACACCACCATGTGGGAAGTGCTGCTGCCCGACGGTGCGCATAAGTACGGCATGACGACAGAGTTGGAGATCGACAAGGACGGGCTGATGCACGCGCCAACGGCACCAGGTCTGGGCGGAGATATCGACTTCAGCCTGATCGAGCAGAAGACCGAGGCTGTGCTACGGTAAGAGCGCTGCTATCGCTCCACCGGTAGGTAACAGAACGGGGCGGGGCCTCGCGGACCCGCCCCGTTCTGTTCATCCAATGCTGAACCGGGTCCGGCCGTTACAACACCGGCCGGCACCCGTAACCCGAACTTCCGAAACTTAGAAGTCCATATCGCCCATGCCACCACCCGGCGGCATCGCCGGCGCAGCCTTCTTCTCTGGCCTCTCCGCCACCATCGCTTCGGTGGTCACCAGCAGGCCAGCCACCGAAGCGGCGTCTTGCAGCGCGGTGCGCACCACCTTGGTCGGGTCGATGATCCCGGACTTCACCAGGTCCTTGAACTCGCCCGTTTGCGCGTCGAAGCCCCAGTTGTACTCGTCCTTGTCCAGCACCTTGCCGGCAATCACCGCGCCGTCCTCGCCGGCATTCTCGGC
>JASHVB010000856.1 GCA_030039695.1 Acetobacteraceae bacterium | reverse complement strand
CTATGTCGCCTATGGCGAGACAGACAGCAACCTGTTCTGCACGGCCAACGGCCTCGACCTGGCAAAGCTGAGAAAAAGCTAAACGAAGTTCCAGGCGCGCGCGGCGCTGGCCCGCGCGCGCAACACTGTCCTTGGCGGCAACAACATGCTGAATGTCATTTTCATCGGCCTGAGCATCGGATCGATCCTCCTGCTCGTGGCGCTTGGCCTCGCCATCACCTACGGCGCAATGGGCGTTATCAACATGGCCCATGGCGAGATGGTCATGTTGGGTGCCTACACCACCGTGCTTGCCGGGATCTGGCTGCACCTCGGTTTGCTTTGGGCCCTGCCAATGGCCTTCGTGGTGTCCGGCCTGGCCGGGCTCGCAATCGAGCGCGTGCTGGTGCGCCGGCTTTACGGCCGGTTGTTCGACACGCTTCTCGCGACCTGGGGCGTGGCGATCCTGCTGCAGCAGGCCATCCGGCTGGATTTCGGCTTGTCGTTCCTGGGCATCCAGATCCGTGGCCTGGGCCCCGGCCTACAGAACGTGACCATTCCGGTCTGGCTGACCGGTGCGGCCCAGATCGGCACGGAGCAAATCAACATCTATCGCCTCTTCATTATCCTGATCACGGCTGCGCTGACGACGATAACCTGGTTCGTGATGTTCCGCACCGATTTCGGGGTGCAATTGCGGGCAATCATGCGCAACCCGAGAATGGCCGCCGCCTGCGGCATCGACGTGGATCGAATCAACGCCCTGGCCTTCGCCTACGGATCCGGAATTGCCGGCGTCGCCGGCGTGATGATGGCGGGGTTTAAGACGGTCTTCCCGGACATGGGCGCGCCCATGGTCGTAGACGGCTTCCTTGTCGTGGTCGTCGGCGGGGTCGGCAGCTTGCTCGGTTCGGTGCTCTCTGCTGGGTTGTTGGGACAGGTGAACGGAACGGTTGCCGCCGTCACCAACGACGTGCTGGCCCGCGCCGTCGTGTTCGGGGTGGTGATCCTGATCCTCGTCCTGAAGCCGAACGGGCTGTTCTCCTTCAAGGGTCGATGAGGCATGCGAAGCCGTCGCTCTCTCGATTACGCGGTCTATGCCGTTTTCATTCTGCTCATCATGCTCGCTCCGCTGATGCTACAAGCGTTCTGGCTGAACCGCGTCGCGAAGTTCCTGGTCTACGGCATCCTCGGCATCGCCGTGTCGCTGTGCTGGGGCTACGCTGGAATCCTTAACCTAGGCCAGGGGCTGTTCTTCGGCGCCGGCGCGTACATGCTGGGCATGTCGCTGAAGCTTGCCAGCACCACCAGTCTGCAGCAGGGCTCGGTCAAGCCGGTTCCCGATTTCATGCTGTGGAACGCCGCGCCCGGTGCACCGACGGAACTCTGCTGTATCACCCACGGATCGTTCCTCTGGATCCCCTTCCAGTGGGAGGGTTTCGGAACGCTGATGGGGATCGCCTTTCCCGCGGCCATCGCCTTGCTGCTGGGCAATATCGTGTTCCGCAAGCGGGTATCCGGTGTGTTCGTGTCCATCATTACGCTGGCACTCGTGCTGCTGGTGCGGCTCGTGGTGATCGACCTGCAGCCCATCACCAACGGCTTTAACGGCCTCACCGACCTCGCCGACTTCCAGGCCTTCGGCATCGATTTCGATCCCTACGGCGTCCCCACCTACTACCTTGTAGCCATCGTTCTCGCGCTGTCGCTGATCGGCGCCCGGCTGCTGATCGAGACCCGCGCAGGCCTGATCCTGCAGGCAACGCGCGATGACCTGAACCGCGCCCGATATCTCGGTTTCGATGTGCCGGCCTATCAGACGTTCTTCTTCGTGATGTCCGCTGTCATCGCCGGCCTGGCTGGCATGCTGTACGTGGTCGTGGCGCAGTTCGCATCGCCCACCTTCATGGACCTAGACTTTTCTATCAGCATGGTGGTCTGGGCAGCGGTCGGCGGACGCGCTTCGCTGCTCGGCGCCTGCATCGGCGCGATCCTGGTGAACATCGTGTCCGCGACGGTCAGCGACATGCCGGCCTTCGTCGAAGCGTGGAAGGCCGTGCTCGGGCTTATCTTCGTGCTTGTCGTGGTGTTCCTGCCGCACGGCCTCGCGGGGTTTGCGTCCGACATCGGCGACCGGCTTGTGCGACGGCGTGCACCGTCGGCCGCACCCCAGCCCGTTCGGGTCACCCGCTTCCTGCCAACCCAGGGTGGTTCGTCGTGACCACCGCACTCAGCATCGACCGAATCGGTGTCGCGTTTTCCGGCATCAAGGCGGTCGACCAGGTTTCCATGGTCATCGACCAGGGCGAGTTGCGCGTGCTGCTGGGCGCGAACGGCGCCGGGAAAACCACGCTGATGGACCTTGTTTCCGGCAAGACCAAAAGCACCGAGGGCAAGATTTATCTCTACGACGAAGACATCACTAACCAGAGTGAGCATCGCATTGCCCGCGCCGGAATCGGCCGGAAGTTCCAGATCCCCAGTGTCTTCCGTGGCTTGAGCGTCCGACGCAATCTAGAGGTGGCAAGTTGCCGCAATCCGCACGTATTCGCCAACCTGCGATTCGGATTCACCCCGGCGAATCGCGCCCGCATTGACGAGGTCCTGGGCTTGACAGGGCTGTCCGAAGCGTCGGAGCAGATTGCCGGGGGATTGAGCCACGGCGAGACCCAATGGCTGGAACTGGGCATGCTGATCGTTCAGGACCCCAAAGTCCTGCTGCTCGATGAACCAACTGCGGGAATGACCCAGGACGAAACCCACAAAACTGCGGAGATCATTAAGGGCCTGCGCGGCCAGCACACCATCCTGGTCGTCGAGCACGACATGTCCTTTGTACGCGAGATCGCCGAACAGATTACCGTGATGCATCTTGGCCGCGTTCTGGCCGAAGGCAACATGGCCGCGATCGAGGCCAACCAGGACGTTCGCCGAGCCTATCTCGGCAGTCGTGGCATCACGGCGGGAGTAGGCTGAAATGCTGCAGGTCGATCGCGTTGACAGCTTCTACGGGCGCAGCCAGATCCTGCACGAAGTCTCCCTTGGTGTCTCTGACGGATCGGTGCTGACAGTGCTTGGCCGCAATGGCACCGGCAAGACCACGTTGCTGAATACGCTGATGGGTCTTACCGACCGCATCAGCGGGCGCATCATTCTATCAGGCCAGGACATCACCGAACAGCCGACCTTCCGGCGAGCGCGTGCCGGCATTGCCTATGTGCCGCAGGAGCGGCAGATCATCCCCGAGTTCACCATCCGCGACAACATCCTGATGGGAGCTTTCGCGCGCAACGATGGCAGGCGGGTGATCTCGGAACTTGTGCCCGAGCTTTTTCCCTATTTAATGGAAAACCTGGATCGTCCGGGCGGCGTATTGTCGGGCGGCCAGCAGCAGCAGTTGGCGATCGCGCGAGCACTGGCCGCGGCGCCACGGCTTATGTTGCTGGACGAGCCGACCGAGGGGATCCAACCGAACATCGTCGAGGAAATCGAGGAATTGGTCATTCGCCTCAATCGCGAATTCGGCATGGCGATCATCCTAGTGGAGCAGAACGTCATCTTCGCGCGGCGTGTCGCCCATGGGTTCGTCATGATGGAGAAAGGCCGCGTCGTTGCGTCGGGAGACAGCTGGGCGCTGACGGACGATCTGGTACATCGGCACATGGCGATTTGACCCGCACAAACCAGTTGAGGAGAGGAGAACCGAAATGCTGCACGGTGACATATCCAGCAGTCACGACACGGTCGGCGTGGCCGTGGTCAACTACAAGATGCCGCGCTTGCACACGCGCGCCGAGGTGCTGGCGAATGCACGCAAGATCGGTGAGATGGTCACCGGTATGAAAGTCGGCCTTCCCGGCATGGATCTGGTGATCTTTCCTGAATATTCCACGCACGGGATCATGTACGACGCGCAGGAGATGTACGACACCGCCTCCACCTGCCCCGGTGAGGAAACCGAGATCTTCGCCGAGGCCTGCCGCAAGGCAAAGGTGTGGGGCGTGTTCTCGCTGACCGGCGAACAGCACGAGGAGCATCCGCACAAGGCGCCATACAACACCCTGATCCTCATGAACGACCATGGCGAGATCGTGCAGAAATACCGCAAGATCATGCCCTGGGTTCCCATCGAGGGGTGGTATCCCGGCAACTGCACCTATGTGTCGGAGGGACCGAAGGGCCTTAAGGTCAGCCTGATCATCTGCGATGACGGCAACTACCCCGAGATCTGGCGCGACTGCGCCATGAAGGGCGCCGAGCTGATCGTGCGCTGCCAGGGGTATATGTACCCGGCCAAGGACCAGCAGGTGATCATGGCCAAGGCGATGGCCTGGGCGAACAACGTCTATGTCGCAGTTGCCAACGCGGCCGGCTTTGACGGCGTGTACTCCTATTTCGGCCACTCGGCCATTATCGGCTTCGACGGCCGGACGCTCGGCGAGTGCGGCGAAGAGGAAT